>JARRRG010000122.1:0-6179 GCA_037380965.1 Deltaproteobacteria bacterium | reverse complement strand
AGGTCATCAATCAATTGGCTGTTCAGGACATTCATCACATCAGGCCGGTTGAGGCGCACATGGGCAATGTGCTCGTCGATGCGATCAAGCGTGACGGTCTCACTCACCTGTTCACCTCCGTTGTCAACTGAGCGTTCAGTCAGTCCTTTGATGACCATATACTAGCCAGTGAAAAGGCGTCAAGAAAAAACTTCCTTTTTTCTAAATAGTCTTTTATTCATATATGTTATGATCATCCATCCGAAGGCGTCCATTTTTTTGTTGACAGCTGATCATTGTTCATTTATCTTCCCAGCTGATAGCATGTTCATCTTTTCAGGGTTGTTCTCCGGCAACGATTATGGTACTCGGTTCCAAACCACTGAAGGAGGAGCCGATGGCGAAACGGAGTTATTTCGAAGCGGGGGCGGGTGAGAGCTGGCAAGTCGGCGAAGGATCATCGCCTGCGGAGCAAGACCAGGGAGCGGTGCCGAAGATCAAGAATCCGGATCTCGTAAAGACGCGGCGTGCCCAGGTCTGCCGAGCCGCGGAGGATCTTTTTGCCCAGAAGGGGTATCACAAGACCTCGGTGCGGGATATAGCCAAGAAAGCGGGCATCAGCATCGGGTCGCTCTATGGCTACATCGAGAACAAAGAGGATATCCTCCGCCTGCTCTGTTCGGAATTTCTCAGTCACCTGAGGAGTGAAGTGATCAAGGTCCTGCAGGGCGAAAAGGATGTGGTCAGGCAGCTTGAAGGCACCGTGGAGACCATGCTCCGTGTCGTGGACCGATTTCAGGAATACGTGTTGTTCACGTATCGGGACTCCAAGTACTTGAAGAAGCAGGACCTGATCTTTCTCATCGAGCAGGATTCCTTTTTTGTCGAGACCTTTGCCAAGATCATAGAAAAAGGGGTTGAGGAAGGGGTTTTCAGAGCCCAGCAACCCGAGATCGTTTCCACTCTCCTGAGCATACTCACCCACTCGTGGGCTCTCAAGCGTTACACGCTCAAGAAGTATTCCCTGTACATGTTTCAGAAAACGTTGATCCAGTTCGTTCTAAACGGTTTACTCAAACATCAACATCCCTAGGGCCTCGGCCCTTCACCATATCCGGCGCGTCTTTGGACCGGCCACATTGTCTAGATGTGGCTTGGAAAGATCACGCAAAGCTTAACCCACGGGGTCACGTTTCGATGGAAACCGTAATGAGAGTGGATGGCGTGAGCCTTGCTTTTGGAGGCGTGAAGGTTCTCACTTCCGTATCCTTTGAGATGGCGAAGGGATCAATTGTCAGTGTCATCGGGCCCAACGGAGCGGGCAAGACGTCGCTGGTGAATTGCATTAACGGCTTCTACCGGCCTCAGAACGGGACCATCCTCTTCAATGATAGGGATCTCACCAGGCTTCCATCACACAGAATCGCGAAGCTGGGCATCGGCAGGACCTTTCAACAGATTGAGCTCTATACCGGCTTGACCACCGTGGGAAATCTCCTCGCGGGCAGGCACATGCTCATGAGTTCCGGCATGGTGTCCGCGGCGGTCTTTTTCGGTAGGACCATGCGGGAGGAAGTGACTCATCGCAGGGCGGTGGAGGAGATTATCGACCTGTTGGAAATGGAACAAATCCGGGACGAAGTGGTGGGAAATCTCTCCTACGGTCTGCGCAAACGGGTGGAGCTGGGGCGAGCCTTGGCCATCGAGCCGACATTGCTTGTTCTGGATGAGCCCATGGCCGGTATGAATGTGGAAGAAAAGGAAGACATGGTCCGTTTCATCCTGGATATACACGAGCTCAGAGGCACTTCCATCCTCTTGATCGAGCACGACATGGGCGTGGTGATGGATATCAGCGACACGGTGGTGGTACTCGATTTTGGCATCAAGATTGCGGAGGGCTCGCCGATCGAAGTGGCCAAAAACCCCGCGGTCATCAAAGCGTATTTGGGTGGCAACTGAATATGAGCCTGCCCCCGAGCAGGAGATCGGGAATGATGGACACGTTACCGAAGCTGTTGCTGGAGAATTACAGAAAACTTGGCGATGAAAAAATCGCCATGCGGCGGAAGACGCTTGGCTTGTGGCACGAGTACACCTGGAAAGAGAATTATGAGTATGTCAAATACTTCACCTACGGCCTGATGCACCTGGGACTCGAGCCGGGGCACAAAGTCGCGATCATCGGTGAAAACGATCCCGAGTGGTATTGGGCTGAATACGCTTCGCAGGCTGTCCGTGCGATTCCCTTCGGCATCTTTGTTGATGCCCATCACGACGAGCTCAAGTATTACCTTGAACATTCGGAATGCGCCTTTGTGGTGGCTCACGACCAGGAACAGGTTGACAAGATCCTGGGCCTGATTGAGACCCTCCCTCACATCAAGAAGGTGATCTATTGGGACCCGAAGGGGCTCTGGAATCATGAAGACGAGCACATCGTCTATTTTTATGACGTGGTCGAGCTGGGCAAAGAGTACGAAAGGAATCACAGCGGTCGTTTCGAAGAGATGGTTGAGGGGATCCAGGGGGACGATATTGCGGTGTTCTGCTACACGTCGGGTACGACGGGAAGCCCCAAGGCGGCGATGTTGACGCACACGGGGCTGGTGGAGACCGCGCGAAACTGGTTTGCTGTGGACCCCTGGTATCCGACGGACCAATATCTCTCGTACCTTCCTCCGGCCTGGGCTGCCGAGCAGTTTCTCGGTATCACCGCGGGGCTCATTTCGCAGATCACCGTGAACTTTCCTGAAAAAGCGGAAACGGTTCAGGAGAACATGCGGGAGATCGGGCCCGACATCATTTTTTACAGCTCCCGGCTCTGGGAAAGCACTGCTTCCCTCGTCCAGGCGAAGATAGCCGACACCATCGCGATCAAGCGCTGGCTTTATAGCCTTTTCATGCCCGTGGGGTACCGCGCGGCTGATTGTCGATTCAACCACGAGAGCGTGGGGTTTCATTGGAAGGTCCTCAACTTTGTGGGCGAGTGGATGCTCTTTCGTCCGTTGCGGGACAAGATCGGCATGCGGGATCTCCGGTACGGATACTCTTCCGGTGCGGCGATCAGCCCTGAAATGATCCGGTTCTTCCATGCCATGGGGGTGAACCTGAAAGTCCTCTACGGGCTGAGCGAGACCGGCATAAATGTGGTTGGATACGACGATGATTTCAGTCCGGATGTAACCGGCAAGGCCCTGCCCAATTCGGCAATAGACATTACTGAAGAGGGGGAAATTATTATCAAGAGCAAGAGCATGCTCAAGGGGTACTACAAGAATGAGGAGGCCTTTCGGGAGAAGGTCCATGACGGGTGGTTTCATACGGGTGATTACGGGTACATCGATGAACACGAACGGCTCACGGTCATCGACCGTATTGAAGATATGCGCGAACTGCGCAGCGGGAGCAAATTTTCTCCTCAGTTCACCGAGATACGATTGCGCTTCTCTCCCTATATCAGAGATGCCATGGCCATAGGGGGGGTGGACCGGGACTATGTGACCGCGATGATTAACATCGATTTCGAAAATGTGGGCAAGTGGGCTGAAGCCAGGCACATCGCGTACACCACCTTCCTCGATCTCTCTCAGAAGCCCGCGGTGTACGATCTGATTCTCGAGCATATTCAGCGCGTGAACCGCATTGTGCCCGAAGGCGCGAGGATCAGGAAGTTTGTCAATCTCCACAAGGAGTTTGACGCGGATGAAGCTGAATTGACGAGAAGCAGAAAAATCAGGCGATCGTTTGTCGAGGATCGGTATCGGTCGCTGATAGACGCCCTTTACAGCGATAAACAACAGGAGGCCATAGAAGCGCCCATCACCTATCGGGACGGGCGAACGGGCACCATAAAGACCGATGTCACCATCAAGTCGGTTCCGGAGACTTCCACACCCGATCAGGTAAAGGAGAGACGTGGATGACATTCTTCCTCAAATTGACCGCTACCGGGATCCTCACGGGAAGCATATACGCTCTGATCGCGATGGGAATCGTCCTCATTTATAAGGCCACCCGCGTGTTCAATTTCGCTCAGGGCGAAGTGGTGGTCATCGGCGGGTTAATGACGACGACGTTTATGGGGCTGTTTGGGATCCTCCCCGGAATAATCGCGGGAATCGTGGCCTCATTCGGCATGGGCCTGTTAATCGAGCGGACGACCCTGCGGCCGCTGATCGGACAGCCCATATTGGCCACGATCATGATGACCCTCGGTCTTTCCTGGGTACTGAGGGGCGTCGGCACGATCGGCTGGCAGAGCACCATTCGGCAGATGCCCCAGGTGATGCCCAAGGGGCAGGTCGTGATCGGGAGCCTGTCGATCAGTGAGGAGTATCTCATCGCCTTTTCCGTCTCCATTCTCGTTTTTGTCGTTTTTGCCCTTTTCTTTCAGATGACCAAGCTCGGGCTCGGGATGCGAGCCACCGCGGAGAATCATCAGTACGCCCAGAGCACGGGAATCAACGTGAAAGGCGTCTTTGCCATAACGTGGGCCACGTCATGCATGACCGCATGCATGGGCGCCATACTCCTGGGGGCTATTGGTGGAGGGATCAGCCCGACCATCTCCGCGGTCGGCCTCAAGGCTTTCCCGGCCGTCATCGTCGGTGGGCTGGAATCGTTGCCCGGCGCGATCATCGGCGGGATGATCATCGGGCTCCTGGAAGCCTGGGCCGGCGGTCTCATCCATCCCTCCCTGATTGAAATTACACCGTACATCGTGCTCTTGCTGGTCCTGTTTATCAGACCGTATGGCATCTTCGGCCTCGTGCGCATTGAAAGGGTATGAGCCATGAAGCTGTTCGGTACCTTTGATGTGAGGTATTCCCAGTCGTTCGCCATTTTCCGAACCCGATTCCATAAAGTGGTCTTCGGTCTCTTCCTGCTGCTGCTCGTTGCACTCCCCCAATTGGTGGACGTGCAGATCGTCTCTCTGATCAATCAAATCGCCATCACGTCGATTACCACGGTGGGACTGATGATCCTGGTGGGTTACGCAGGACAGATTTCCCTGGGGCAGTCGGCTTTCATGGGCGTGGGGGCCTATACATCGGCACTGCTGGTTACCCGGCTGGGCTTTCCCTTTCTGGTGGCCCTTCCCTGCGGGGGAGTGGCGGCAGGGTTGGCGGGCCTGGTTTTCGGTGTCCCGTCCCTCCGGCTGAAGGGCTTCTACCTGGCCATGGCCACGCTCGCGGCATCCTTCATTATTCCCTGGATCATCACCTGGGTGCGCCCTGACATTACCGGCGGGGTGCATCCCGGACTGGCGGTGCCTCCGCCGGAAATATTCGGATACCAGCTCAAGACGGAAATCTCGATGTATTACCTGGCCGTATCTATCGCGGGCATCATGGTGTACTTCGCGGTAAATCTGACGAGGTCACGGGTGGGCAGGGCCCTGGTGGCAATCCGGGACAATGATCTGGCAGCGGAAGTGTTAGGCATCAATGTTTTTAAGTACAAGCTGATCGCCTTTTTTATCTGTTCCGTTTACGCAGGGGTGGCGGGTGCGCTCTGGGGCGCGTGGCAACGAGTTCTCAATCCCGAGCATTTCACGTTGATGGATTCGGTGTGGTATCTCGGCATGATTGTGGTGGGAGGGCTCGGAAGCGTCGTCGGCGCCCTCTTCGGTACGATCTACATCAGGGTGCTCGAGTACTTCGTTACCACTTTAGCTCCGGTACTTGAAGGTCTGATCCCGGCAGGACTGGCCGGAGGGTACGGCATCTACATTTTTGTGGGAATGGGAGCCATGGCATTCGGCTTGTCCATGGTCTTTTTCCTGATCTTCGAACCGCGAGGAATCAATCACCTCTGGAGGATCTGTTTAGCCACGTGGCGTCTCCATCCTTTTTCGGATTAGACACCGGCGCTTTCGGCATAGGAGCCTGCCCAAAGGCAGGCATGTGACGGATATGGTGGAGGACTATCAGTTAACCGGCAAGCGACGAAAAGGAGGCTTGGCATGCAACGAGGAATGAAAACGATCTTTTTCGCGGTAGTGTGGTTGGCCGTCCTGGGTATGCTGGCTGCTGCCGGCACACCGGCAGCGAACGCGGCAGAGAACAAGGTCATCACCATCTATGCCATGGGGGATTATTCAGGTCCCTACGGCGGGTTGACCACGCCGGGCCTTGCCGCCACCAGGGACGTTATGAAGTACTGGCAGGATAACAACCTGATTCCCGGCGCCAAGT
>JARRRG010000121.1:0-6182 GCA_037380965.1 Deltaproteobacteria bacterium | reverse complement strand
CCGAAAGTCCCATCCAAAGAGGTATACTTGGGAAGCAGCGTATGATTTCGATCGTGCGTTGAATAACTCCGTCCATCCAACCGCCCACGTAACCGGATATTCCCCCGAGAACCAGTCCCAGAACCAGGCTCAAAAAGACACCGAGCATGCCGATAGAAAGCGAGATTCGAGAACCGTACAGGCAGCGGCTAAACATATCCCGCCCCATCCGGTCGGTGCCGAACAGGAAGAGGTTGGCAGGCTTGTCCACTCCGAACAGGTGCAGGTTCGTGTCCCACAAGCCCCAGAAACTATAGGTATTGCCTCTGATAAAAAGGCGAATCGGATAATACGTGCCGGGGATTTCCTCGTATCGGAGCTCCTGGGTTTTCAAATCGATATGCAGTTTGACGCCCCGGACGAATGGCCGCCTGAGGCGACCTTTATCGTCAAAGAGGTGGACTTTGCTGGGAGGAGAATAAATGAAGTTGAAATGTCTCTTGGCCACGTTGTACGGAGCGAGGAACTCACAAAATATGGCGGAGAAATAAAGGATTCCTATGACCCATAGGCCGATCATGGCCAATGCATGTTTCTTGTACCCCCACCAAATCAGTTGCCTGGTAGAGGCATTGAGATATTTCTCTTCCCTTTTCTTGTCCCGGTTCATATTGACTCGCGCGCGCCGAATCGGATCCTTGGATCCACCCAAGCCAGAAGAATATCCGATATGAGGGTTCCTACGACCGTTAGAACGCTCAGAAGCATTATGAAGCTCCCGGCAAGCTGCATGTCCTGGCTCAACAGGGCATTCAGGAGCAGAGGACCGGTGGTGGGCAAATTCAAGACCACCGCGGTGATGGCAATCCCGGAGACGAGCTCCGGCAAGGTCCAGCCAATGGTGCTTACAAGAGGGTTAATGGCCACTCGAACCGGGTACTTGAGGATCAAATGGACCTCAGTCAGGCCTTTGGCCCTGGCGGTGGTTACGTAAGGCTTCTTGAGCTCATCCAGGAGATTTCCCCGAATTATTCGTATGAACTTGGCCGTGTGGGCGGTGCCCACGATCACGACGGGAATCCAGAGATGTTTCAACAGATCCCAGACCTTCGCCAAGCTCCAGGGCAGATCTGCATACTCAGGGGAAAACAGTCCCCCGACATTCATACCCAGGTAAGCGTATGAGACCCAGAGCAAGATCAGCGCGAAGAGGAAATTGGGCGTGGCCAGGCCTATGAACCCGATGAACGTAAGAAAGTGATCGACCCAGGAGTACTGCCGGACAGCGGAATAGATACCGATTGGTAACGATACCGCCCACGTGAAGAGCAAGGTGGCAATGGAAATGAGTATCGTCAGCCCAAGACGCTCCCCGATAAGCTCTGAAACCGGCTTGTTCCACTCAAAGGAATGACCGAAGTCACCATGCAAGAAGTTCCACGCCCAATGAAAATATTGCATGTAAATGGGCTGATCCAGACCGAAACGGCTTTTCAGCGCATTCAATTCGGCCTGATCGACCGATTCTCCACTCATGCTCAGCTCGGCCACATACGAGGTGAGGAAGTCTCCCGGCGGCAATTGAATGATGATAAACGTGATTATCGAGATAGCCACCAGGATCGGAATCATTGTGAGGAGCCGACGGATTATGTAAGTAACCATGATCGGTTAACCTGAGAGAAACTCCGACCGCCTGGCGCACCTGAAAAAGTCTCGGTTCGGAACGCTGCAAGTCGAAGCAATGAGTACGCGGCCAATCCTGCCCTCTCTGCCGAGAGAGAGCAGGACTTCCGAGTTTCATTTCTTTGTCATAAAGAATTGTTCCGGATGGATCGGACCTGGGTTGGGGTAGATCCAACTCTGAAAATCTCTTTTGGGCAAGTTGTGCATGGTCTTTGCGACAACATAGTAGTCGGGAGGATCATGAGCTATTCCGATAACCCAGAGATTTTGCCTGCACGCCCCTATTATTTTTGCGAACAGCTCCTTCTTCTTTTGATCAGATACCGAGAAGAGGATCTTGTTGTAGTTGTCCATCTGCTCCTTGATCACAGGCGGCGGTTCCACGCCATCGCGACCGCCTGATTGGTACCACTTCCCATAGAGTGGAGCATTAAGGCTTTCAGAACTGTACGGAAAGTACCATCGTGGCTCCAGGAGGCATTCCATGCCACCGTCCCCCGGCCACAGCGCGATATCGTGCTCGGACGACTGGACTCGCTGCCTGAAGAGTTCCATGGTCTCGGACTTCACTTCGGTATCGATTCCGATGGCACCAATATTGGAGGCTACGATCTCGGCGACATCAACCCAACTCTGAATTGCCACCATGACGTCCAACGTAAGCCGGAGAGGTTGGCCGTCGGGCCGAATCCTCTTGTCACCCGCCCCGACTTTAAGGCCCATTTCGTCGAGAAGTGCGCCCGCCTTGGCCTGATCGAACTTCAGATAGGCCTTCGCATAAGCCTCATTGTAATAGGGGGATTCCTTTAGTGGAGCGGCTTGTCGCTCAACTCCTTTGCCACGGTACACGATCTTGTTGATCTCGTGCCTGTTGATTGCGTGTGAGAGGGCTATCCTGAATCGTCGATCCGAAAGAATCTTCCTCATAACAGGGTCTTTGTGATTGAGATTGGGGGCCAGGAGAATGCCGACGGATGCGGTGGAGATCTTTGGGACCAATCGGTAATTACCCTGTCCGACACTGGCCAGAAGCAGCACGGATTTCTGCATCCCTCCGAGACGACGCCCTTGCATGTCGATCTCACCAGCTATGGCTTTGAGCAGAATAGTCTGTGATTCGGCCTGAAGCTCACTTACGATTCGGTTTATGTAGGGAAGCTGGTTTCCTTTGGTATCCACCTTCCAATAGTAGGGATTACGTTGCATGATGAAGCGTTTTGCCGGCGCAGGTACCGTGGTGATCCACGCTAAAATGGAAGGAAGCTTGGTTCCCACGAACAAGGCATGTCTCAGACTCGAGGCATCCTGAAAGAGCTTTACCCATGAAGAAACGTCCTTCTCCTGCATCAGTGCTTTCAGTTCGGCAGGTTTGGCATATTTCTTGTGAAATTTCTTCAGGTAGTGTTTGGGCTTTGTGACAAGTTCCATGCCATGCGGGCAGGCCAGTTGCTGGAGAAAGAGGCTGTACGGTTTTTCAAAGCTGATCCGAATGGTGTAATCGTCAACCTTCTCCACCTTCGGGGGCTTGCCCGAGGGCGCCAGCCACTTGGGAATAGATGAGGTGAGTTCCTTGTTGAAAATGATGTCTTGAAAATAGAACAGGATATCGTCCGCGGTAAACGGTTGCCCATCCGACCAACGCATTCCTTTCACCAAATAGAACGTGAAGACCTTCCCATTCTCTCCAACATCCCACTTGTACGCGATATTCGGCACAATCTTGTAGTCGGGACTCCAGCGGACCAAAGGATCGTAAAGAATTCGTCGGACTCCCACAAGGTCTGAAAGGCCGGTATACGCCCTGCGCCAGGTTCCCCCATATACGCCCGGTTTCACAATTGGTTTGACCACTGCCGGCGAAGGAGGTAACCTCTTTTCGACCGGAGGAAGCTTCTTGGCCTTGACAAGTTTAGCGAGCATGGGGGCCTCATTAAACGCCAACGCTTCATGCACGAAGAATCCGGGCAGCAACAAAAACACCGCGGCCAGGAAGGCCGCCACTTCGTACCCTACCCATCTTTTCATGGTCTCTCCTTTGCGTAACGATCTGAGCCATACCGGACGACATTGCCCGTCATCCGGAGATCAACCTGCCAGCGCACAAATATATTATCCGGATTGGGGGCTGTCCCCGACACCGAGTCGGTGTGTACCACTATTGCCTTTCCCTTCGGGATCCGGAGGAGCAGTCGATTGACCGCCCACTCCCTTTCGTGGAGCAGAGACCCCTCCTTTTCGCAAAGACGACCGCTATTGAGCGGAGTTTTCAATGGATTACCGTACAGTGTGGACCTTAATGCCACTTCGGTCAAGTTCGTCGGCCAAACCAAGCTAGAAAGGAATATCGTCCTCGGGGGGCGGAGAACTGTAGGACCCGCTATCCCGTTTGCCGGGCCCTTCACGTGAAGTCCCGCCACTGGAAGCTCTTGGACTTCTTTCGTGCTCGTCGCGGCCGGATGCTTGCGGAGCATTGCCGCCCCCGAGCATGATCATGTCATTAGCAATGATCTCCACAGTGGTTCGCCGATTGCCGTCCTGATCCTCCCACTCGCGACTCTGGATTCGCCCCTCCACGAATATCTGCCTTCCTTTACTCAGAAACTCCCCGCAGATCTCGCCCAGGCGACCCCAGGCAACGACCCGATGCCATTCGGTTCTTTCCTGTTCGTTCCCATCTTGATCCTTCCATCGCTGGGACGTTGCAAGTGTGAAACTCGCCACGGCCTTTCCAGACGAGGTGTACCTCACCTCAGGGTCCCGTCCCAGATTGCCCAGCAATAGGACCTTGTTTAACGACCTCTGGGCCATGAGTCCCTCCCTCAAATAGTCATTTGGCAAAAATCGTTGCTCTAGATGTCCTGGAAGAGTTATCCTCACCGAAAAGGTGATAGGTTGTCAAGGTCAAAGCTCACATGCGTCCGGTGGTGCCGTGGGTACCGAACAGACTGGGATGCCCAAAAAAATTTGGTTCTTCTGACGGTTCCGATCTGCCGATCCATCTCACTCGCGTCGCAAGGAGGCAGTGCGTGACTGTCCGTCAGCGAATCGCTCAACTGCTGAAGCAAGGCGAGTTCACTGCCAAGGATCTTTCCCGCATCCTGGGAATCAGGGAAAAGGAGGTTTACGAACACCTGCCTCACGTCGAGCGCTCTGCGAGAAACTCCGTCCAGTTCATTTACCGTCCCGCGTCTTGCTTGGACTGTGATTTTGTATTTAAAAAGCGCAGACGTTTCACCAGGCCGGGACGATGCCCCGTCTGTCGATCGGAACGGATTTCGGAGCCGGCTTTCAGAATTACAGAGAAAACGACGAGCAAAATGTCGGGGGCGAGGGATGAGCCATGACACGACCGATGGCCGCGTTCAAGATGATTCGCCTACGACGGATTGCCCCAGGAGAGGGGTTTCCTATCAACTCCCGGGCTTGGAAATTTACCCGACGGCGCTCTCGTTGATTTCATGCTAAAATAAAGTACGGTTCATCAATCGGGAGAGTTTCTTGGATTACCTGATTCTCGCATGTTGAGCGAAAGTAAACAGAGGGATGGAGGCAGGCCTGCGTGCCAGAGGATTTGACGATGCTTCAAGCTTCACGGAGGGTGACCCTCTTGGATTACCTTCGAGCAACCAGGTGGGCCATGCGCGGTACAAAATAGGAGACCGTAAAGAAAATGTCCGATCGCGTTGATGCAAGTGTCTTTGAAGAGGAAATGTGCGAGTTCGAAGAGGATATTCTTCTGCCGCAACGGGAAGAGCGTCTAAATGCAGTGGTAGACGCCATGGTACAATCGTGCTCGGACGAGGAGACAGTGGATCATGTGGGAGCAGCCTTGATCCCCTCGAAGGGGGAAATTATTCGTATCCTTGACACGCTCCAGGATCTCCTGTTCCCGGGATATTTCGGTAGACAGGAACTCAGTCAGAGGACGGTGGAATATCACCTCGGAACTGAAATGACCACGGTCTATGAAATGCTCTCTGCCCAGATCTCCCGAAGCATCCGGCATGAGTGCCGGCGCACGGAAAACATATGCGTCAAGTGCGTGCAGAAGGGCTGGGAAGAGGCACTGCTCTTCATGGAAAAGTTGCCGGGGCTCAGGAGGATATTGGCTCGAGATGTGAGGGCTCATTATGATGGAGATCCTGCATCCAAGAGCCTTGATGAGATCGTTTTCTGTTATCCGGGGCTGCATGCGATTTTTGTCTATCGGGTCGCTCACGAGCTCTTCATCCGGGCTATACCGCTGATTCCCAGGATCATGACCGAGCACGCTCACTCCCTCACGGGCATCGACATCCACCCTGGGGCGACCATAGGCACTGATTTCTTCATCGATCATGGCACCGGCGTGGTAGTGGGGGAGACAACCCAGATCGGAGATCGAGTGCGCATCTATCAGGGGGTCACGCTCGGCGCGTTGTCGGTACCCCGGGAATCGGAAGGGGGGAACTCTCTTCGCGGCCGCACGCGTCATCCCACCATTGAAGATGACGTCACAATTTACGCGCAGGCAACCA
>JARRRG010000120.1:0-12593 GCA_037380965.1 Deltaproteobacteria bacterium | reverse complement strand
AATCCCGTGTCGGTTTTATCCCCGCCCAGTTCCACGATGAAGAGTGGGAGAAAGCTCCAGGCGGATAGAACCAGGAATAAGCTGAAGTTGGTGCTCCTATGAGTATGAACTGGGAACTCAGTAGTACGTTTTGGGCCATAGATACTTTCGCAAGCGTATTCGTACGGTGGTGGCCAGATGCTCCCCGGAGCCCCACAGGATCCGCGTTCGAAGTCTGTGCGAATCAGGCTCAATCCGCCACATGTCCGTCGTGTGGGGTCCGAGGGGAAATGACACCCGCGGCAGGTGGGCTCACCTTACTGTTCGCCGTCAGCCCGTTCCCAACTTCGATACGGGCCCTTTCGATCTCTCCAGATAAATTTCCTCGGGGGCCGGTCCCTCGGGTCGGTCAGTGGTGGAGCTTCTTGAGCCGGGGGAGCGGGAGGCCCCTCCACCTGAGCCGGCCAGGGGGTCTCTTTGTCGGCGGGTCTCTGGTCAACCTGATCGCGCTGGATGTCCTCTTCGACAATTGCCGTGGGTTTTTCAACCGCTTTCCTGTGCGGGACCATGCTCGAACAACCGCCGAAAAAGGCCAAAAGAGCGCATGCGAGCAGGAGTTGAAAATGCTTGGGAATCATGGGTATTTCCGCAGACCGTTCATATCGCCGTAAAATTATGAAGGGGTTGGCCTTCGCGGACGCGGTCCTGCCAGGCCGTCAGCTTTTCCAACCGGAGCGTACACGGTCGGAGTATTGGTGTCTCATACTCGTCTCCATCTTTGATTCAGGATGCAACGATTCAGTGGAGCCAGACCGCGAGGCCAGGCTTTTTTTGTCTCATATTCCAGCGCGATTGTCACTTGCCCCATGACCATATTTCCCCTCGTCATCAATGCACCTGAGAAGCCTCGCCTGTTCGCATTCCGCAGCACTATCGCAAAAACCGTCTCTCTCAACCCTCATCCGCTCAGTTGTCAGTCCTCGGGCCTCGGTCTTCCCACCCCACGCTCACCACGCAACGTGAGGCTCGTCCTGTCAAGGGATCTTGCCTTGATCGGGCGAAAAAACCTGTGTGGCGTAACCTATCTTGTCCTTACATCCACTGATCCCAACCCCGAGGTAACGGAACTTCGGATTGAGGATGTTCCTTTTGTGGCTCGGACTTTCCATCCAACCCCTCACCACTTTCTTAGCCCAGGTATCGGGGTCTTCCGCTAATGTTCGGTAGCCGATATTCTCGCCTCCTGCCTTGAGACCCACCTGTCTCAGTCGGCCCGGAAATGTCTCCCAGCCTTTTGGGAACGAGTTCGACTCATGACGGAACGTTTGCGTGCGGCACATGTCCGTGCTGTGTTTCCTGGCCACAAACCTCAGGGCCGGGCTGCCGTGGAGACCGGGCAATCCCTGGCTGCGACGTTCTCGGTTGGTATAGCGAAGTATGTTTTCCTCCAATACCGGACCAAGGCTTTTTCCCGCCTTTGAGACTTTCTGACCGCACGCAGGTCCCGCGCACCATGCCACCACGACCAGCAATGTCAGGAAAGCCGCAGCGCTCGACCTGAGAAGGCTCCCCATTCGCCGACGGGAGGGATCGTTCACCTTGCCAAATTCCTGAATGACCGTTGGACGTGCCGACGCACCGGGGCGTGGAGACGCCGAGTTACGAGACCGGCCTCGGCCGGAATTCTGAAATGCCATGATTTGCTTTGAGCTCCCTCCGCGATGAGAATTTCTTTTGGCCGGGCTCCATTCACGTGCTGATGCCAAGCCCGGCCGCTCACGTTGACCGCGAAACAAACGCGAGAAAAACCGACGACAAAATCGAATTGTTCCTTGCTATAGCTTGAGCAATTCACGAGTTGGAGTTTCATACGTCTCGAGCCGTCGCAGGTCGCGTCCCTGCAATCAGGTGCTTCAATAAGTCTATCATTGAAGCCCCTTATTTCAACCTGAAAAGTGATCCGACTTTCCACGCGACTTGTTCGCGGGGACCCTCTGAGAGCGGACCGGGACTGACGTCGCCTCAATTCCCTCTGTGGTTTCGCCCGGAATTGATCCGCTCCCTGAGCCTGTCGCGTGAACGCGTCGACAACCGCAATCGTTTCTCTTCAAACAAAGCCCGGACGCGTGTTATGATTGAGGGCAAGTCCGTCTGCGCGAAATCCCGATCGCACCGGAATCAGAAAGAGGCCACCGATTCGAATCCTGCGTATCGAGCTGGCAGAACATAATCTAACCGCGCATCATGAGCGGTACACGATGACCGAGCGCGAGCCTCAAGTTCACTCTATGTCCGGAGGAACGCGGCCGGCTCTACGGAACGCTGGTCATGATGGTGAGCCGGCAGGGCTTACTCCGCGGCCGGGGCGGGAAGTATTACCGGTTCGCGGGCAAATCGGAGTTGTAGCCCTGCACGCGCGTGTCTCAACGAATTCCAGCTTTGGCTTGACTTTTGCCAAGTAACCCCAAGGAGGATGTTTCATGAAGGAAGTTGTTATCATCCATGCAGTGCGCACCCCTGTAGGTTCTTTCGGCCGCTCGTTGACAGGCGTTTCCGCGGTGAAACTGGGCACCATCGCGGTGAAAGAGCTCATCAAGAGGACAGGTATCGATCCGAAGGAAGTGGATGAACTGATATTCGGGTGCGTGCTCCAGGGTGGTCTGGGCCAGAATGTGGCTCGACAGGTGTTGATCAATTCGGGAATTCCTCAGGAAGTCCCAGCCATGACCGTCAACAAGGTCTGCGCGTCGGGCCTGCGTTCCGTCTCCATGGCAGCTCAATGCATCAAGGCGGGAGACGCGGAGACAATCGTAGCCGGTGGAACGGAGAATATGTCTGCCGCTCCTTATCTTCTTGACAAGGCCCGCTGGGGCGCCCGGATGAATGACTCGGTGCTGACCGATCTGATGATCCCTGACGGATTGTGGGAAATCTTTAATGATTACCACATGGGCTTGACCGCGGAAAACGTGGCCGAACAATATGGAATCTCCCGGGAGGAGCAGGACGAACTGGGCGCGCTGAGCCAACAGAGGGCCGAGCAGGCCATAAAGTCGGGACGCTTCAAGGATGAGATTGTGCCCGTCACGATCCCGCAGCGTAAGGGAGATCCCAAGGTATTTGACACGGACGAACATCCCCGCATGGGCACGACCTCCGATGCTTTGGCAAAGCTGCGGCCTGCATTCAAGAAGGACGGGACCGTCACCGCGGGCAATGCCTCCGGAATCAATGACGGCGCGGGCGCGGTTCTCGTTATGTCCGCGGAAAAGGCGCAGGAGAAGGGGATGAAGCCGATGGTACGGATTCTGTCTTACGCGTCCGCGGGAGTGGACCCCAGCGTCATGGGACTCGGTCCTGTGCCTGCCACCAGGAAGGCGTTGGAGAAGGCCGGCCTTACCCTTGATGACATTGATCTCATTGAAGCCAATGAGGCATTTGCCGCACAGACCCTCGCGGTAAAACGGGATCTCAACCTTGACATGGAGAAAACGAACGTGAACGGCGGTGCCATAGCCCTTGGTCATCCCATTGGAGCCTCCGGGACGCGAATCCTCACCACCCTCCTCTACGAAATGCAGAAAAGGGACAATGTGAAGAAGGGACTGGCTACCCTCTGCATTGGCGGGGGAATGGGACATGCAATGGTGGTGGAGAAGATATGACGAGCTGACGCCCTGCAATCCATGGAAACATTCACGCATCTGCGATCCGCCGGGTACAGGTCCGGAGCCCAGCCACGGTTCGCCGGCACGCTGTGTGACGGACCTCTTGCCCGGGAGAGTGAGCGCCGGGTGGCCCGGTCTCTTGAGCGCGGCTCACCAGCACTATCGAATGAGAAGATCGTGAAGAGAATGCTCCTCGTCGAACTTCCCGTGACCGAGTACGAGAAATCTCTCGAAATCCAGACCGGAATAGTTGAACGGAAGATTCAGGGAGGAGGAGAAGATGTGCTTCTCATCCTCGAGCATCCACCTACCATTACGATAGGCAAGAGAGGAAGCCATTCTGATGTGATCGCGTCCGAAAAGCATCTGGCCGGCCGGGGCGTTTCGGTTTACTCGGTTGGGCGGGGCGGAGGAGCTACCTATCACGGACCGGGGCAGATCGTGTGCTACCCGATTGTGAATTTGAGGCGTTTAGGTTTCCGAGTCAGAGACTATATCCACGGGCTCGAAGAAACCGTCATACGAACCCTGGATCTGTTCGGAGTACGGGGATTGCGGCAGCCCAAAATGCCCGGTGTGTGGATTGACGCATCACACAAGATTGCTTCCGTCGGAGTGAGAATCCGGCGGGGTGTGACCTCGCACGGCCTGAGCCTGAATGTGAAGATGACCATCGATCCACGGGAACTGATCGTTGTCTGCGGCATGTCGGCGGTGCACATGGTGAATCTCGTCCAGTTGGTCTCTTCTCCTGTCGAGATGCCGTCTGTGCGAGCCGCTCTGACAGAGTCGTTCGGCGAGGTCTTCGGTATTTCCCTCGAACGGGCTTCTCTCGAACGCGTCGTTGACCGGTAACCATGGTGATGAACGTCAACGGACCACCCGACGCAGGATCGGGAACACCTTCAGAGCCGCGGAATCCTGACAGGTAAATGACATTACTCTTTAGTTACGGGCTGAGGAATCTGGGGACGCGTAAGCTTACCACGGTGCTGACCGCAGGCGGCATGGCGCTGGTAAGCTTTGTCTTTGCCGCGGTTCTCATGCTCGCTGCAGGGCTGGAGAAGACGTTGATCGAGACCGGCTCACCCGATAACGCGGTGGTGTTGCGCGCTGCAGCGGAGGCGGAGATCTCGAGCTCCATATCGCGTGATGAGGCCTCAATTATCGTGACACAGCCGGAGGTGGCCCAGGATCCTCTCGGACGATCGATTGCAGCCAAGGAGGCGCTCGTCCTGGTGACCCTTCCCAAAAAAGGGTCAGAGAAGCCCACCAATGTAGCCGTCAGAGGCGTGGGTCCCCATTCCCTGGAACTCCGGCACCAGGTGAGACTTGTTGCCGGACGGAATTTTCGACCCGGCACCACCGAGATCATTGCAGGGAGCAATATCGCGGAACGAATACAACATGCGTCTCTAGGAGACAAATTACGGTTTGCCCTCACGGATTGGAACGTAGTGGGGGTATTTGACGCGGGGAGCACGGGCTTTGATTCGGAAGTCTGGGGCGATGCTGACCAGCTCATGTCCGCGTTCCACCGAAATAACTACTCCGCGGTGATGCTGAGGATTCCGGGTAGTGAGGCCTTTCAAAAGGTGAAGAGGCGCCTTGAGCGAGACCCCCGACTGTCAGTGCAGGTCAAACGTGAAATCGATTTCTATCGAGATCAATCGGATCTTATGGCCCGGTTCATTCGAATACTGGGAACGGCCATGACCTTGTTTTTCAGCATTGGTGCCATTCTGGGCGCGATGGTGACCATGTATTCGGCAGTCGCGCACCGAACCCGGGAGATCGGAACATTGCGCGCCCTGGGTTTCAAGAAGTGGGGCGTGCTCTCCGCGTTCCTTGCTGAGTCGTTGTTCCTCGGCCTGGTGGGAGGCGCGGTGGGGGTTGCATGTGGTTCGCTGCTCCAGTTTCTGACCATCTCTACAATTAACTGGGAGACCTTCTCGGAATTGGCTTTCCGTTTTCGACTCACTCCGGCCATCGCCTGCTATACCCTGGGATTTGCCGCTTTCATGGGCATCGCGGGCGGTTTTCTGCCGTCATGGAGGGCAGCGAGATTGAAGATCGTGGATGCACTCCGAGCGTCCTGAGGCCTATCCCGCATTCTTGATTAATTCCGGGCAACAGGATATCCTGAGACTGGAATTCAACCAGTGTCTTTCATGTTTCAACAGGGGTGCCATACGCGGTCGTTCTTGCACGGCTCCCGACGTTTTCAAGAGGAGTAGGTTCATGAAGCAGATCCAGCCGGGTGATCAGGTTCTAGGCATGGGAATGGACGGGGAAACCATTGAAGTCTACAGGGTCGTCAAGGTCGCCGCGGATGGTATTCAGGTCGAAGAAACTTCGGGAAAACTCTCCAAGGCGGGGCTTCGTGTTCATGACGCGGATATCTTCCGACAGATTCAAGAAAAGGACAGGCAGGTCAAGGCCCTCAAGCAGGAAATCAGAAAGCTGTATGAAAGCCTGGATCCGATCGGCTAATGTGCCTTCCCTCCCCCCTCGGCACGAGAGTGATCCCTCAGAACAGGGGGTCTTTTGGATTTGACTTACCGCGCGGATTCGCCTTCTTGCTCGCAGCCCGCATGCTCTTCTCGGCCTGGGAAATCCACTGTTTAACGATCGTACGCCACTTCCGATTCTCAACGAGAGGGAGTGCTCGTTTGTACAAGCCAAGCGCTTTTCCATAGTGGCCGCTCCTCTCGTACAACTTGGCCAGATATTCCATTGCCAGATAATAGTCCGGCTTCAATTCAAGGGTCTTTTGGTAATCCGCGATTGCTCGTTCCGGATGACCCGTCATCTCGAAGGTAATTGCTCGCTGAAAGTACACTTCCGGATTCTTCGGATCCACCTGTATCGACTTGGTGTACCAGTCGATGGCCTCATCCCATTCACGCGACATCGAGGCCACATACCCCTCCCGAAAATACTCCTCCGCTTTCGAAGCTGTTGCTCGTCCGCTACCGGACAGAAGCACCACGAGCATAAAGGCAAGAACAACCGCCAACCCTCTCATAAGGAGATACCTCCCAACCTGCCCGTCATTTAAATGCGATTGATGAGTTTTACTATCGCGTTACGGTTTCTCGCAGACCGGAACGCTGTGCGACTCAGGAACTCTTTGTGAATTGGGTAGAAGGTTGATTATCACAGATTGCCTTCGAGAACAATACCATCCTGCCCTCCGAGATTGTTTCCGGGACCCGCAAAAGCGGCAAGTGCTGAAAATCGTGGGAGCAACATCGATGCCATGCAAACGAAGGACCTCTTCAGAGAGAAGGTTGATGGCGACCTTGTTCGCTCTTTTCCTTCACAAGGACAATTCGACCGTCCCTGATAGTTATCACGATGTCGGTGGTCCTCTCCACCACGTCCCTGTCATGGGAGATCAAGACGTAGCTAAGGCTGGAGTCTGTCAGTCGCTGGACGATCCGTTCCGTAGTCGATTCGTCCAGTCCACTGGTGGGCTCGTCGAGGATCAGGACCTCCGGGCTCATTGCCAGCACCGTAGCCAGAGACACGAGCCTCTTCTCTCCACCCGAAAGCTGATAGGTAATCCTCTCTTCAAATCCCTCGAGGTTGAGCGACGCGAGCGTGGCTGACACAATAGCCCGAGCTTCCTCCTTGCTCTTGCCGAGGTTGAGTGGGCCGAACGCGACATCCTCCAGGACCGTCGGGCAAAAGAGCTGGTCCTCCGAGTCCTGAAACAAAAATCCTATCCTTCCCCGGACTTCCGCAAAGTCTGATTCGGTTTTTCGGACCTTGCCGAATAGTTCGATCTCCCCGGAATCCGGGATCAAGAGTCCCATGATGATCTGCGCGAGAGTGGTCTTTCCCGATCCATTGGGGCCGACAAGACCGATGCGGTCTCCAGGACTCACCCTGAAATTCAGGCCGGTGAAAATGGGTCGGGAGTTGTACCTGAAGCCGATATCCTTCAAACGGATCATCAAAGCACCAGTAATAGAGCCGCAAACAGGCCGCTGCACCCGGCAAGCAGATAATCGCTCTTCTTCATTTCATGGTGGTGAAGAATATAGAACCTGCCCCTGAATCCCCGGCACTTCATGGCTGCGACGATCCTCTCGGACCTGTCAAAGCTCCTCACCAGCAGCATACCCATGAGATAAGCATAGGTGCGATACGTGTGGAGATTGGTGCCGGGCTTGAAGCTCCGAATCTTCATGGCTCGAACGAGTCTGCGGTATTCATCATGGATCACATGAACGTATCGGAAGCAGAAGAAAAAGAGGTGAACCAGCTTGTCCGGCACACCCATGTGACTCAGAGCGTGCACGAGGCTGAAGACGGACGACGTGCCGAGCAATCCGATCATCGCGAGAATGATCGCATTCGATTTGAGGGTCAGCAGTAATGCGTAGAGAACCCCTTCCCTGTGAATCTCCAGCGGGCCGATCGAATAGAGGGGCTCTCCGGGAAACGTGAAAGGAAGAACGCACCAGAGAAACAGAATCAATCCGTTTACAAGGATCAATCTCCTGAGCAGCTTCGTGATGCTGATCCGGGCCACCGCAATAACAGCCACCGGGAATACCATGGCCGCGGCGGTGGCGCTCAGGGAATGGTTCAGAGCCACCACGACCGAGAAGACAATGGCGGCGATGATCTTGGTTCGTGGATCCAACCGGTGAATGGGCGAATCACCCGTGGCGAATTCTTCTATGTGCATAATGGTTGCTGCCCCGTCGGAGATACTCTTGCGAAAATCGTATGCGTATCATGCCACCTTTTTTCAAAATACCCTCACTAACCCGGCCTGTCAATTCTCCGATGAGCTGCTTGCCTTAAAATTCCCCCTGACTCTGTCTCGTCCCCGAACGAGTCTCGAGCTTCTCCGGCCTGACGTTCTTCACACACTTCACAATGACGAGACCCGCGAAGAGCACGGGCGCGGCATGTACGCGTTCAGGTAGAAGTGGTTCTTCCGGCTATTCGGGTGGATAGGCCTTCACCCAGATTACCGCGGCCTGTTCCACTGCTTTTTCTTTACCGTCCCGTTTCATCTTTTCCCGACCTTCCATACGCGCGGCAAATCCCCACCAGCCTGCCTTGGGCATGGCAAAAGAGAATATCCCATTGGGATCGGTCATTACCACCTGAGTCGCGTGACTGTCTCTGGGGGGATTGGCGCCTCCGGGTCCCCACCATTCAACCTGAACTTCAGTGCCGGGCATTGGTTTGCCATGCTGAAACACCCGGCCGGTGAAGAGATTGTCTTTGTACAGGCTGTACGGCCGAGTAAGGGGTACGATCTCGCAGGGTAAGCCGACCAGATTCGCGATCGGCTGATCCCAGCCGGTTTGCGCGGCCATCGCGTCGACGATCACTTTGGTCGCGTGCATGACAAACTTGTCTTTTGCCGGTTCCCAGTACGGCCTGGTCAACATGAAGAAGATGTAATCGGCAGGCCGCTTGATCCGGTAGTTCTCGGCCCATGTGGTTTTGCCCTCGATTTTCTTCTTTTTGAGCATTCCCAACAGATTCGTGACCTTGCCGTCAACGACCACGCCGAATTTCATCGGCTTGGCCAGGTCCATGATCGGACCTCCCTTAAAGGGATGGATAAACATTAATTGCAGGGAGATCTCTTGTCTGCCACCCTTTTCGACATTGTCAGTGGAAGGGATGATCATCGCGAAATGAGCCCAGGAAGCACTCACGAAAAAGAAAAGGGCAGATGTGAGCGCCGTGCACATGATAAGAGATTTTCGCACCGTGTCACCTCCTTTGATGGTACTGCAGGCTGTGAAAAAAGCCGCGGGACCAATTGCGCGTTACGTTGTGTGCTTGCACGGAAAACTTCATTTCACCGGCGCGCTAGGGGGGCTTCCCCCTTCGACTTGACGCCGGGAACAGGCGCGTAGCCCGTACGGGCGGGCTCCTCCGGCCATCACGAAAATCTTGGATCTTGGCGACGCATGAATTACCTTCCATCCGGGAAAAGAAAATTTTCTTTCGGATTCTCTTGCAAAAGCGTGCCAGTATAAAGAAACCATGGGGTCAGCTCACCAAGGATTCAATGAAGAGGGACGGTACATGAGGAACGCATCGACACTCAAGAAGTTGACCATTGGAGCAGTCGTGATTCTCTGTTGTATGGCAGTGTTGTCGACTTCCTGTGCGCGTTTAGACACGCTCGCGGGTGGAAAGGCCGGCCCCCCTCGGAACTTCGAGATGAGGGGAACCCAGCGAAGAGTTCCTATGCCACCGACGGTCCATGATTTCGAGGAAAGGCATCCCGAGCCACTCGAGAATCCCGATTGATGCTCGGCTTACCCCGGGAGTGGGCGACAACTTCCTTTGAGAGAAGGCTTGCCCTCGGTTGGATACCTTCCGGCCGCTAATTTCCATCCCTCCATGTGCAGATCTTGCCGTGAAATTTATCGGGATTTCGGGCTATTATCCGGACGAGCGCGCCGGCCGCGTCCGCCGGCGATATGAGCATTCCCCGGTCTTTGTACGCCCTGAATTCCTTGTGCAGGAACTTCGCGGCTCCACCTGTGGCCTCTCTGGCCTGCGCCTGCAATCTCGTGTCCACCACTCCCGGTCGGTACACCAGGGTCACGATCTGTGGCGCTTCCTCAGCAAGTTGACGAGCCATGTGCTCCTCCGCGGCTTTTGCCACCGAGTACGCGCCGATACCGGGAAGGTTGATCTCCGCGGCGCCCGACCCGACAAATACCGCTATCCCTTCCCACCGCTTCAAAAGCTCGGGAACGGCGAATCGAACAAGCTGATACCCCGCCAGAAGATTCGCCGCCATCACCTCATTGAAATGATCCTGGGACAGCTCCCAGAGGTACGGCCCTGGACGAACCACGCCCGCATTGTGCACGAATCCGGAGAAGTCTCCGATTTGGACCGCCTTTGCCACCACGTCCGCGGCGGTTCGTTCGAGGCCTGCGTCTCCTGCCACGTAATCCACCACCACGCCTGCCGCCTCACACTCGGCGGCAGCACGGGTAAGGGGCGCGGATTCACGTGCATTGAGCACCAGATTCGATCCTTCCCGAGATAATTGCACCGCCAAAGCCCTGCCCATGCCCGCCGACGCGCCGGTGACAATGAAGGTCCTGCCTTTTAACTCCATGAGAGTCTCCCCGAGCCTCAGGCTGCAACATCCTGCAAAGAGTGGGGCAAATCAGTACGGCTCGGCCGGTGCCTCTCACCGCCCTCGTCTGACCGTTGCTTCCAGCTCTCTCCGGTGTCCTTGCCGCAACGTTCCCCCTGACAGCTTACCATAACACACCGCCCGGGACGTGACTGTCTGACCGGGATCCCATGGCGCGGCCGTCGCTTCCGCCCCTGTTTCGGCTCACGGCTTTACCGTGGTGTACAGGGACCCGTCTCTCCGTTTGACAATGCCCCGTTGGAAAAAGTCGTGCATGACTTGATGGTACTTTTTCTCATACGCGCTGTTGAAATAGAGATCAACCGTCTCTTCGAACCACGGAGTGCCCATCAGATATGCAAAGAAGGCATCCTCTTGCACGGTTCGTTTCATCATAAGGGTGTAAATAATGATCTTCCTGAGGACACCATTTCCAATCCGTTTTGGATTCTCAAAGAACCTCGAGACTCTCCTCTTCGCGCTCGATATGGCCGAGGGGACGTCCGTGAAGGGTCTGCCATGGCCGGGGTAGACAACCTTCACATCAAGCTTTTCGATTTTCTCAATCGATTCCAGCAGGGAAAAGACAGCCCGGCTGCCTTCAACTCGAACGGTTATCGCGGGCATATCGTTCTCCCAGAGGGTATCGGAGGATAAGAGGATTTTTTCCCTGGGGCTATACAGTACGATGCCATCCGAAGCATGACCTGGGGTGTAGATCACCTGAAACTCATGGGGTCCTATTGAGACGAGGTCTCCGTCGTCCAGAGGTCGGGTGCAGTCAAAGAAATCGGCTTCCTGATCGTAGTAGCGCCACCAGGTGGCCCAATCGTCACGGATATCCATGAAGTATTTTCCGATCCTGTGCATTGCAATGTCGCAACCGGAGCGATCCTGAATGATTTTGTTGCCACCCACATGATCGCAGTGAGCGTGGGTGGTGATAATCTGGCGGACGCGCGATAAATCGACTCCCAGATTCGTTATCGACTGTTCCGTTGCGTCGAAATCCCCAATGTACGCAGTGTCGATGAGGAGGGGATCTGCCGAGCGATACACAAAATGGTTTCCGTTGAGGTAACCCCGTTGTATGAAAAAGAAATCCTCCATGATTTCGATTGTATGCATACCATTCTCCCCGGTGGCTGGTGCCGGTGCAAGGGCTCCCAAAGGATGAGTCCGACCCGTACTGGCATCATATCATACTGCCGCCTGATGGGGCCCGCCAAACAGGTCTCACGAAAGCGGTTCCGGGTCCGGTCTTGACATGTTTCGGGAATCCTTTAACGTAACGGTTGATCCGGCTGCCGATTGCGAACCGGCCCGATCATCCGCCACACGCGGCCAAACCATGATAGGGAACATGGGATGCTCCCGTGACTGACTTTGTCACCAACAACGAAGTAATGCTCCGGATGGCTTTTTTCCTGGGAATCTTTGTTCTCGTGGCCTTGGGCGAGGTCGGTTTTCCACGTCGTGACTTGATTACCTCCAAGAGAACGCGTTGGGTGAGTAACATCGGTATCGTGGTCATAAATACGATCTTGCTTCGCCTTATCTTTCCCGGGGCCGCGGTCGGAATAGCCGTGTGGGTCAGCCACATGGGCTGGGGCTTGTTTAACAATACGTTCGTGCCGTACTGGCTTGCAGTAGTCATGTCGGTGGTGCTGCTGGATTTCGTTATATACCTGCAACATGTCATCTTTCATTCGATTCCGGCCCTCTGGCGCGTGCATATGATGCACCATACGGATCTAGATTTTGACGTGACCACAGGGACTCGTTTTCATCCCGTTGAAATC
>JARRRG010000119.1:0-7118 GCA_037380965.1 Deltaproteobacteria bacterium | reverse complement strand
GACTATGATCCCCGCGGCTGCCCGCGAGGCGCTTCCTTTTCCGGGTATGTGTATAGCCCCATGCGGCTGAAATACCCGTACATACGCTCGGGGCTTCTCCGGATGTGGCGTGAAAGCCTCAGGAACGCTCCCCGAGTATCGCCCGAGGAGAGCGGCTGGGGGACATCACCCGGCGATCCGGTGGCCGCGTGGGCTGCAATCGTTGAGGATGACGAAAAGCGACGCCAGTTCCAGAAGGAACGGGGCAAAGGGGGTTTTGTACGAGTCAGCCGCGAGGAAGCCCTCACGCTGGTGGCTGCTTCGCTGGTGTACACGATCAAGAAATACGGTCCCGATCGAATATTCGGATTCACGCCCATCCCGGCCATGTCCATGGTGGGATATTGCTCAGGCGCCCGATTCATCTCTCTCATTGGGGGCGCGATGTTGAGCTTCTATGATTGGTATTCGGATCTGCCCCCTGCATCACCCCAGATTTGGGGCGATCAAACGGATGTGCCGGTAAGCGCGGACTGGTATCAGTCGACGTATATCGTGTCCTGGGGCGCCAATATACCGATGACCCGGACCCCTGATGCACACTTCTATTCTGAAGTCCGATACAAGGGCGCGAAGGTCGTCGCGGTGTCGCCCGATTACGGAGAATACGTAAAGTTCGCCGACACCTGGTTGCCGGCCAAAGCCGGAACCGACTCCGCATTGGCCATGGCCATGACCTATGTGGTGCTCAAGGAATTCTATGTGGACAAACAGACCGACTATTTCACTTCCTACGCGAAAGCGTACACTGACTGCCCGTTCGCGGTGGTCCTCAAGAAGCGCGAACAAGGTTTTGTATCGGATCGCTTCCTCCGCGCGGAAGACCTCGGGATTGAGACCCCGAATGCCGAGTGGAAAACGGTTTATTACGACGCTCTCTCAGCCTCCTTCGTGGTTCCGAATGGGAGTATCGGGTTCCGCTGGTCGGATGAGGGCAAGTGGAATCTGCGCCGGGAAAACTCGCTGAACGGCTCGAACGTGGACCCTGTTTTGAGCTTTCACGAACAAAATGACGGGTGGGTGACGGTTGATTTTCCGCATTATTCACTGGAGGGTCCGCAAACGAAGACAGGAACCGTGCCGATCAAGAAGATCAGGAAGGGCGACGAGGAATTGGTCGTCACGACCGTCCTGGATCTGTTACTGGCTCATGTCGGAATCGACCGCACCTCCAATACCGGCGCAGCCGACGATTATGATGATCCCAGGCCGTATACTCCTGCCTGGCAGGAGGCGATCACGGGGGTGCCTCGAGAAAGCGTAATCCATGTTGCACGGGAGTTCGCGGAGAATGCCGCACGTACCAGGGGCAGGTCCATGATAATCCTCGGGTCCGGAATCAATCACTGGTTCCATGCGGACATGAATTATCGGACCATACTCAACTTGACCACATTGTGCGGCTGCCAGGGAGTGAATGGAGGAGGATGGGCCCATTACACAGGCCAGGAGAAGGTACGCCCGCTTTCAGCATGGGCCACCATTGCATTCGCTCTCGATTGGCTGCGACCGCCGCGGCGTCAGAATGGGACATCCTTTTTCTATTTCGCAACGGATCAGTGGCGCTATGACCTGAACGACGCTACGACGCTCGCTTCCCCGTTGGCGGATACGCGGCTGTTCAGACATCCCGCGGATTACAATGTCATGGCTGCTCGTCTGGGATGGTTGCCGTGGTACCCGCAATTCAATCGGAATTCATTGGACCTGTTCGACCTTGCTGAGGGTGGGGCAGGCGTCTCACATGAGGAAGTCGCGGCCTCGATTGCTCGCAAGCTCAAATCCCGAGAGCTGAAAACGGCAATTGAGGACCCGGATGCTCCCGAAAGCTTCCCTCGAGTGATGTTTTTCTGGCGGGCGAATGTCCTTGGCGCGAGCGCTAAAGGACATGAGTATTTCTTGAAACACCTTCTGGGCACTCACAATGCCGTCATGGGGTCCGACCGAGCTCGGGCTGAGCAGGTGGTTCCAAGAGATCCCGCGCCCGAAGGAAAACTGGACCTTCTGGTCACGCTCGATTTCAGAATGTCGACCAGCGCGCTCTATTCGGACGTGGTTCTTCCCGCGGCCACGTGGTACGAAATGAACGACCTGAGCACCACGGATCTCCACCCGTTCATTCATCCGTTTACCGCTGCTATTGACCCGCCGTGGGAAGCGAAACAGGATTGGGATCATTTCAAATTGCTCGCCGAGAAGTTTGCCGAAATGGCGAAAGTTCACCTGGGAGAAAGAACGGACGTTGTAGCGGTTCCCCTGCTCCACGACACCCCGGGTGAGCTGTCCCAGCCTCGCATACGGGATTGGCTCCATGAGGAGGTAGACGCTGTTCCCGGCAAGAATATGGCGAATCTGGTGGTGGTGAACAGAGACTATCCGAATGTGGACAAGATGTTCGCATCCCTGGGACCGATTCTCGGCCAATCTGAAATCGGAGCCAAAGGAGCGAAATGGAAGCCCGCACAGGAGTACGAGCTCCTGAGAAAGAAGCTTGGGACAATCGCGGAACGTGGAATCAGTTATGATATGCCGTCACTTGAACGCTCGTCCGATGTGGCCGAAGCGATTCTGGCACTGGCTCCGGAAACAAACGGACGCGTCGCCGTACGAGCCTGGAGCGAGGTGGAACAGAAGTCCGGCCTGAACCTGGCGCATCTCAGCAAGGCGGATGAAGGAAGGAGATTTGACTTCGCAGGCATAACCGCTCAGCCGCGCAGGATTATCACGAGCCCGACGTGGAGTGGAATTGAATCCGAGGAGAGAACCTACGCTCCCTTTGTCATAAACATTGAGCAAAAGCTGCCGTTCCGCACGCTCACGGGTCGAGCGCATCTCTACCAGGACCACGAATGGATGCTGCTGTTTGGTGAGGCATTACCGTTATTTAGACCTCCAATAGATTATACGCGGCAAGGTATGGCCGAGACAGGGCTCGATTTGGGAAATCATATTGTTCTGAATTACCTGACTCCCCATTCAAAATGGTCCATTCATTCGACCTATGCTGAAAATCTCACCATGATGACCCTGTTTCGCGGCGGAAAAATACTCTGGATAAACAACGAGGACGCGGAAGCAATCAACGTCGAGGACAATGATTGGATCGAGTGTTTCAATGTCAACGGGCTGGTGCTTGCGAGAGCAGCGGTGAGCCATCGTATTCCCCGGGGAAAGGCGTTTATGTATCACGCGCAGGAGAGACTGGTGGACACGCCTGTTTCCGGCGTCACCGGGGAAACCGGAGGCATGCATAACAGTGTCACACAAATCGTGGTAAAGCCCACGCACATGATCGGGGCATACGCTCATTTATCGTACGATTTCAATTACTATGGGCCGACCGGCTCGCAGCGGGACACGGTGGTGGTCGTCCGGAAAGCCACGGAGGTTTCTTGGCATGAACGTCAAAGCGCAAATAGCCATGGTACTGAACCTTGACAAGTGTCTGGGATGTCACACGTGCAGCATTCCCTGCAAGCATACGTGGACGAACCGACCGGGAACCGAGTACATGTGGTTCAATGACGTGGAGACCAAGCCCGGCATAGGGTATCCCAGGCAATGGGAAAACCAGGCGCTCTATCGAGGCGGGTGGGAGTCGAAAGACGGACGGCTGCGACTGAAAGCGGGCGGACGTATCGAGAAGCTCCTGCGAATTTTCCGTAATCCGGATCTGCCGAATCTCGAGGATTACTATGACCCATGGACATTTGATTATGAGATCCTCACTGAGAGCCCTCTCCGGAAACACCAGCCCTCAGCCCGGTCCCATTCGTTGATCACCGGCCAAAAGATGGAAGTTTCGTGGGGTCCCAACTGGGAGGACGACCTCGCGGGCGTGCACCGTACCGGCGCCGAGGACGTGAACTTTCGGGACATAGACCGCAGCATCTACTTGACGTTCAGGAACGTATTCATGTTCTACCTGCCACGAATCTGCGAACACTGCCTTAATCCGGCGTGCGTGGCGTCCTGTCCTTCCGGCGCACTCTACAAGCGCGACGAAGACGGTATCGTGCTCGTGGATCAGGAGACATGCCGGGGATGGCGATACTGTGTTTCGGGGTGTCCGTACAAGAAAGTGTACTTCAACTGGGCGGCCGGGCGGAGCGAGAAATGCCTGTTCTGCTATCCCCGCATAGAAGCGGGACTTCCCACGCTCTGCGCGGAAACCTGTGTGGGAAGAATACGATATATCGGGGTCCTGCTGTACGATGCCGACCGGATCCGCCAGGCGGCTTCCACCGTTGATGATCGACAAGTCTATCACGCCCACTTGGAGCTGCTTCTCGATCCAAACGATCCTGATGTTGTTCGAGAGGCAAAGAAAAACGGCATTCCCGATAATTTCATTGAGAAGGCACAAGCATCTCCTGTTTACAAGATGGCTGTGCAATGGCGGGTGGCTTTGCCGCCGCATCCGGAATTCAGAACGCTTCCGATGGTATGGTACGTGCCTCCGCTCAGCCCCCTGGTTCACCTTTCCGAGCGCTTCCTTCTTCACGATGGGGAAATCCCTGAAATGCGTATCCCGACAGCTTATATTGCCAATCTCCTCAGTGCGGGGGATGAGCGGCCTGTTCGTTTCGCGCTGAAACGCCTCCTTGCAATGCGGCAATACATGCGATCACTCCATGTAGGAGACGGACCGGACCTGGAAGCCCTGAGGCAAACGGAATTGTCGTCGACCGCGGTCGAGGAAATGTATCACCTGCTTGCTGTCGGGAAACACGCTGACCGGTATGTGGTGCCCACCGTCCGGCGGGAAGGGGTGGAAAATCTCTTTGAAGCCCAAGGAGAGACGGGTCTTCCTTCGACCGATTATGATTGGCGGTAGCTCTCCGCATCGTGCACGGGCTCCGATGCGGCGAGATCGCGACAATCAGTCAGGGAGATTGTTTCGATGAATATTGGGTACAAGATAGTATCTGTTTTGCTGCAATACCCGACCGGCGAGCTGATCGAACATGTGCCTGAAATCCGTGAGTCGGTGAGCGCGGGAGCAGGCCCGGCGATTCGGGACGCGGTGGAACCGTTCCTCGCGTATATCGAAGATACGGGGCTGCACGCCCTTCAGGAGGCTTACACGCGAACGTTTGACCTGGGGACTGAAACGACGCTCTACATGACCTACCATCTGTATGGTGACCACGCGGACCGGGGTATGGCGCTCTCGGACCTGAACCGCCGGTACCGTGCGAGCGGGTACGAGAATTTCACCTCGGAGTTGCCTGATTTTCTCCCGCTGATGCTCGAGTTCTTTTCCGTCTGTGACGTTCGTGAGCGGATGATGCTCCTGGCCCGGTTTGAGGACGGCTTCAGCAAGCTGGCTGTCCGGCTCAAGGAGGAGGCAAGCCCGTACGAGACGCTCATCAGCCTTATCTGTGCAGTTGAGCGGCCTCTGGAATCTGCAGGAGAACGAAGATGAATACCATGTCCCTCTTGGCCTTTGTGGTATACCCCTACGTCGTTATCGTCATATTCTTCGGCGGGCACGCGTATCGCTATGCCACGGATTTGTACCATTGGAATTCCAGGTCAAGCGAACTGCTTCACAAGAAAAGCCTCGAATATGGCATCACCCTGTTTCACTGGGGCATCATCTTTACCTTTCTCGGTCATTTCTTTGGACTGCTGACGCCTCAGTCATTGCTCGACCGGTTTGGAATCTCGGCTCAATTCCATGAAATGGTCGCGGTTTACACCGGGATGTTCTTCGGCACGATGGCGTTTATTGGGCTCATCATACTCCTCATAAGACGGTTTCGGATTGGGAGGATAGCCGCGGTAAGCAGTCCGAACGATGTGGTCGTGGTCGCGTTCCTGCTGATAGTTGTGGCACTGGGCACCTACAACACGTACTTCCAGCGCTTCAGTGTCGTAACTACCATTGCTCCGTGGATACAGAGCATAGTCTCGCTGCATCCGAGACCCGAGTTGATGGATTTTCCCGGGCTTGAAGGATTTCAGTTCCCTCATTGAGCGGTGCGGCCCCTGCACAACCGATTTCCTGAGAGGAGAGTATGCGAGTCTTTTTGACGGCCGGTGTGCTCGGCAATCTGAATAAAGCGATCGAGCGATCACCCCGCGTATTTTGCCGTGGTCATGGCCACCGGCATCGTATCGATTGCCTCCCATTTTCTGCTATTCGAGCGAATAGCATTAGGCCTGTTTTGGCTCAATATCCTTTTCTATGCCGTGCTCTGGGTTCTTACCCTGCTGCGCCTTACGCTGCATCCCGTTCGGATGTGGGAAGATCTCCAGGATTTCAAGCGGGGAGTGGGCTACCTGACCACGGTTGCCGGGACCTGCGTACTGGGGAGCCAGTTCATCCTCTTGGCCGACGCCACATTTACCGCGGCAATCCTCCTGGTGATCGGGACCGCGCTCTGGCTGTTCTTCATATATGGGGTCCTCGACATTCCCAAGGTGGGCCGATCTCATGCTTTTCGGCTCCCTGTGCCTTTTTTTCATCGGTGGGCTGCTGTACGTGATGACGATAACGCTCATCTTTTACCGCCTGATTTTCTACGATGTCGAACCGGCTGAAATGACATCACCCTACTGGATCAACATGGGGGCTGTGGCCATCTCCACACTTGCCGGCGCGGTGCTTGCACAGGTGGGATCGAAGAGCGCCTACCTGGATCCGGTGATGCCCTTCATTATCGGATTGACCCTTTTCTTTTGGGCCAACGCCACATGGTGGATTCCCCTTCTCGTTATCTTCGGCATCTGGCGATATGTTGTCAGGAAGTACACGATGGCCTACAGCGTCGAGTATTGGAGTATGGTCTTTCCGCTGGGAATGTATACCGCTTGTACGTTCCGTCTGTCGCAAATAGTGTTTCCACATGAGCTATCAACAATTCCTCATGTCACATTTTGGTTTGCTCTGGCAGCCTGGACGGGGACATTTGTCGGGCTGGTCGCGTGCGTGCTCAAGTATCTCCTGGACTCCGGGCCTGATGGGAAAAGCGCGGTAGCGTCCTCTGCCGAAGCTCGGTAGCAATCCCTGGGGACACAATAGGCCTACGTGAGCCAATCGTGGCACAATCAGGCTGAAAGAACGCAATGAA
>JARRRG010000118.1:0-6236 GCA_037380965.1 Deltaproteobacteria bacterium | reverse complement strand
GCGCAAGCTCGGTGGAGTTGGATTCTTCCGTCATGCCGCCTCTGCGGACCTCGACCGCGGTCAGTGTTGTCGACACGGCGGCTGCCCGCAAAAGCGACGCGGAAGGGTCGGGAGACGAGCTGGAGTTGCCCAAGGAGTTTTTCAAAGACTTCAGCGGCGTAAAGATTGGCAAACAGGTGATTGAAATTAATCCCGAGGTCGACATGCCTGCTGCTGAAGACGCGTTGTCCGAGCAGGCAGACCCTCCCCGGGACCCGTCAGTGACAGTCGGAGCCCTGAAATGGGGGCGCCGGGGAAAACAACCCGCCAAAAAAACCCCACAATAACCCGTACCCTTCGACATTGAAATCGTCTCACTTGGGAGGGACGGTCACTGATGTGCACGCCGCCCCTGGGGAAGTACGCAAGCAGGCCGTGCCGGGACGACGGCATTGAGTGCTCCTCTGACGCGAAGGGAGCGCCGGATCGCTGCGTCTCTCAAAAAGAGATTCCGGACGTGCGAAGAAATTTTACCGCTTCTCTCCGGGGTCTTGACCGTGAGCCCGGATCTTGCTTCACTGGTGAGGCATCGTGGGCTGTGGAACGCCGCGTCACAATCAGATCATGGCACATCCAGTAAAGGAGGTATTGATGGCAAAATTTCTATTCGTTCTGGGATCAGGGCTTGGGAACAGTAACAATCCCACCAGATGCCTGCAATTCGTTCAGGTGGCCCATCAAGAAGGCCACGAGGTATCCCTGTTCCTCATCGACGAAGGGACCGTCTTCGCGCGGGAGGGAATTACCGAAAATGTGGTGGCTCCCACCGGCGAAGAAGGTGACCTGGCAATGCAGTACATACTCCGGGAGAAGATCCCCATTTACGTCTGCACTCCCTGCGCGATGACGCGGGGAGTTACGGAAGACGTACTGGTGGAAGGCGCAGAATACGCTGTGGCAAAGAAGCTCATAGAGCTGGCCGCGGAAGCCACCGTATTCAATTTCTAGGAACTGCCCGCATGGTCTTGCGACAGCGCCCTCGCCCGGCACTGACCAAAAACGAGCTGCCTGCCGGCCGAGGGCCGATTGTCACGACGATTCACGGGCAAACGGAACGCGAATTGCGGCAACTTCTTGCCCGTTAGAGGTCTGGGATGGCGTCCAAAGCCTTTGAGCTCAAACGCAAATTCAGAGAGCACGGCATCTCACCCAAGAAATGGATGGGGCAGAATCTGCTCGTGGATACCCGGTACTTGTCCAGGATTGTCGAGGCCGCGGCTGTGGAGCCGGGCGATCGGGTAGTAGAAGTCGGCGCGGGATTCGGCGACCTGACGGAAGCCCTGGTGCGCAAGGGAGCAACCGTGTACGCTCTCGAGATTGACGCAGGCTTCTTCCGCGTGCTCGAGGAGAAATTCGGAGATTCGCACCACGTTGAACTGGTGAGGGCCGATGCTCTCAAGTACGATTTCCGGGAGCTGGCCGCGAGGATCGGTCGATTACGGGTGGTTGCCAATCTGCCGTACAATATTTCGAGCCGCCTGATGTTCCGGTTTTACGAGCACCGCGAGATATTCGCCTCACTGTCGATCCTGCTCCAGAAAGAGGTGGCCCAACGTCTGACCGCGGATCCGGGCACCAAGGACTACGGAATCCTGAGCGTGCTCCTGGGAGTAAGCGCGCGTGTCCGCATTCTTTTCGATATCCCGGCCAGAGCGTTCTATCCTGTGCCGGCAGTCACTTCAACCCTGGTGCGGATTTCCTTTCCTCTGGACCCTCCGGTGACGATATCAGACCCGGAACTGCTGACGCGTCTTGTCAAGGCTTCCTTCGCGCGCCGTCGGAAAACCCTGCGCAACAACCTCCGCGACAGACTTGTAACAGGCGTGCCATCCGATATCATCATCGATTCCGCTAACGATGCGGCCATAGACCTGGGACGGCGGGGGGAGACCCTTTCTCCGGAAGAGTTTGTCCGTCTTGCCGAAGCAATTCACGCGAGACAGGGACGAAACGCGCGGTGAACCCTTTCACCGCACCTCGTGAAGCGATGAAACGGCAGAGCGCGCGTTGACCGTCACCTGGTCCGTGAAGACAGGCGGCCTCCATCAGTGGCTGGATTGTTTCCCGGACCCGGCAGTCCCCCGGTGATACTCCTGCAGGGAAAACACCCGGAACGGATCTCCGCGGTGAAGAGAACGAAGGCCCAGGGAAAGAGCATTGGCGCCGGCCAGCGTAGTAAAATAGGGGATATTGTGATTGAGCGCGGCCAATCGGATGTGAACGGAATCCCGAATGGATGCCTTATCCTGTGCCGTATTGATCAGCAAGGAAATCTCCCCGTTGCGCATCAGATCGGTCACATCGATCTGGCCTTCCTCATGAACTTTGCCCACCTGTTGACATTCAATGTCCGCCTCGTGCAGAGCGATCGCCGTCCCCTCGGTGCAGAAAAGGGAGAAGCCGCATTCCTTGAGTCGGCGGGCCACGATAACGGCTCCCCGCTTGTCTCGATCCGCCACGCTCAGGAAAACCGCGCCGCCGGACGGGATCGGAAACTCGGTGCTGTACTGGGATTTCAGGAATGCCGGTCCGAACTCGGAGTCGATCCCCATGACCTCACCCGTTGATTTCATCTCCGGTCCCAGCATGACGTCTACGCCGGCAAACTTGACAAAGGGGAACACTGCTTCCTTTACGCTCATATGCACGGGGAGCACTTCTTGCGTGAATCCGATTTCCTGGAGCGTCTTCCCGCTCATGACCCGTGCTCCGATCTTTGCCAGCGGGACTCCGATGGCCTTGGAAACAAAGGGGATCGTTCGAGACGCGCGGGGATTGACTTCCAGCACGAATATCTCTCCGTCCTTCAGGGCAAGCTGGAGGTTCATGAGCCCTTTGACTCCCAGCTCTTCAGCGAGGAGGCGGGTAATCCTGCGTATCTCGTCCAGGTGATAGCGCCCGAGGCTATAGGGGGGCAAAGAGCAGGATGAATCGCCCGAGTGAACTCCCGCTTCCTCGATATGCTCCATGATCCCGCCGATCACTACCTCGTGCCCGTCAGACACGGCGTCCACATCGATTTCCACCGCGCCGGTGAGGTACCCGTCCAGCAAGATAGGGTGATCAGCCGAGGCCCTGACCACACTGGTGAGGTACGCCTCGAGGTCCTCCTGGGAGTGGACGATCTCCATGGCTCGTCCGCCCAGGACATACGACGGACGGACAACGAGCGGATATCCGATTCGCCGGGCAACCTGAATGACCTCCTCATACGAAAAGGCAATGTCGTTGGGAGGCTGTTTCAATCCCAGCTTAAGCAGCAGGTCCTTGAAGCGTTGACGGTCTTCAGCGCGGTCGATCGCGTCGGGCGACGTTCCGATGATCGGCACCCCCGCCTCCCACAGAGGCACGGCCAGTTTGAGGGGGGTTTGTCCGCCAAACTGAACAATCACGCCTACCGGTTTTTCCCGCTCAACAATCGCCAGCACGTCCTCGAGGGTGAGGGGCTCGAAGTAGAGTCGATCCGACGTGTCATAATCGGTGCTGACCGTCTCCGGGTTGCAATTGACCATGATGGTCTCATACCCGTCATCCTTCAGCGCAAAGGCGCCATGGACGCAGCAGTAGTCGAACTCGATTCCCTGGCCGATTCTGTTGGGCCCTCCCCCGAGGATAATGATCTTCTTTCTGTCCGTCACACCCGACTCATCCTCATCCTCGTATGAGGAATAGAGATACGGGGTGTACGCCTCAAACTCCGCCGCGCAGGTGTCAACCCTTTTGAATACGGGCCGGAGATCATGACGGTGGCGGAGGTGACGGACGTCGTCTTCGCTTTTCCCGGTGAGCTCGCCAATGCGTATGTCCGAGAAGCCGTAGGATTTGGCAAGCCGCAAATTCTCCAGACCTTCTTCGCCTTCCAGTGTCCCGTCCCCTGAGAATTCTCCCTCCAATTCAACTATCTGTCGGATCTGTCCGAGGAACCACGGATCTATCCGGGAGGCCTCGTATATCTGGTCGAGATCTATTCCCGCTCTCATCGCATCGGCCAGGTGCCACAATCGATCGGGAGTAGGAGTCCTGAGGCGCTCGAGTATCTCATCATGGGAAGCATTCGCGTGCACGCGGGATTCGAACCCGTACACATCGATTTCCAGCGAGCGGATCGCCTTTTGGAGCGATTCCTTGAAGGTCCGCCCGATCGCCATGACCTCTCCGACCGACTTCATCTGCGTGGTGAGCGTGGGATCCGCTCCGGGGAATTTTTCAAAGGTGAACCGGGGAATCTTGGTGACCACGTAGTCAAGGGTCGGCTCGAACGATGCAGGAGTCTTAAGAGTGATGTCGTTGGCGATCTCGTCAAGCGTATAGCCGACAGCGAGTTTGGCGGCTATCTTGGCGATAGGAAATCCCGTAGCCTTGGAGGCAAGTGCGCTGGATCGGCTCACTCGCGGATTCATCTCGATGACGACAACCCGCCCGTTTGTGGGATGTACCGCGAACTGTATGTTCGAGCCTCCCGTGTCCACTCCTATTTCCCGAATAATCGCAACAGCCTGATCGCGCAGGATCTGGTATTCCTTGTCGGTCAAGGTCTGGGCCGGCGCTATGGTAATTGAGTCGCCGGTATGCACGCCCATGGGATCGAAATTCTCGATGGAACAGATAATCACCACATTGTCCGCTCCATCGCGCATGACTTCCAGCTCGAATTCTTTCCAGCCGAGGACCGACTCCTCGACAAGAATTCTGCCCACCGGTGAGACTTCGAGCCCCCATTCGGCAAGGCTCCGGAACTGTTCCTTTGAGAAGGCCACGCTTCCGCCGGTGCCTCCGAGTGTAAATGACGGCCGGATAACATTGGGGAATCCGAGATCGTCCGCTATCTCCCACGCCTGGGTGATCGATTCCGCGTATCCGCTGCGCGGGATGTCCAGGCCGATGCTACTCATTGCCGCCTTGAAGAGGTCTCGATCCTCGGCCTTATTTATGGCTTCCACGCTTGCGCCGATCAGCTCTACGCCATGCTTTTCGAGAACACCGGCCTCATAGAGCTCGACGGCTCGATTCAGGGCTGTCTGTCCGCCGAGAGTGGGAAGGAGGGCATCCGGACGCTCACGCTCGATGATTCTCGCGATAATGTCGGCTTTGAGAGGTTCAATGTATGTCGCGTCTGCAAAATCGGGGTCCGTCATGATGGTAGCCGGATTGGAGTTTACGAGGACAACACGATACCCTTCTTCTTTCAGCGCTTTCACTGCCTGAGTCCCGGAATAGTCGAACTCGCAGGCTTGACCGATGATGATTGGGCCGGACCCTATGAGGAGTATGGACTGAAGATCTGTTCGTTTAGGCATGTCGGCTGATTCTCTGCACCCTAATGGGACTTCCCGAGATTGAGCATGGCACCGGGCGGCAATTGATCAACCGAGAATATATGAGCGCGGCTCGAAAAATTCAAGGGAAACTCCCCTGATTCGAGTGACCCCGCTGGAGCCTGAATCTCGAAAAGCCCGGCAAATGGTGTTATGCTCCCCGGATGATGAACGCTCAACCCGCCCACCTCTCTTGTCAGGCGCTTCTCGAGCAGTACTGGACCAGATCATATGAGGCCGCGGCCGAACCGGAAAAGGCTGAGACAGACGCATGATAACGCTCAGATTCAGTTTTCCGGAAATTCGGCCCCTCATGAAACAATCGTGGGGCCTCGGCTGGCCCATAGTCTTCATCATGTTCTTCCATCTCGCGATCGGCCTGACGGATGTGTACGTGGCGGGCTACCTCGGTACGGACGTCCTCGCGGCGGTGGGGTACGTGAGCCAGGTCTACTGGACGCTCCAGATTCTGGCCAACGGCATCACGGTAGGGACCGTCTCAATGGTTTCTCAGGCTTACAGCGCGAAGGCATTCGACGGAGTGGGGAACATCACATCCCATTCGCTCTTCATGGCCCTGGGCATCGCAGGCGCCCTCACGGTTGCGGCCGGATTGTACCCCGGGGCAATCGTGCGGCTCACGGGCATGCCTTCAGAAATCCAGTCCATTGCGGAAGCCTTTGTTCGGATCTATTCACTCGTGCTCATTCCCAGCTACGTAGTCTTCGTAACCGCGGGTGTGTTGCGGTCTTCGGACCGGGTCCAAATAGCCATGGTCACCGCGTTCATTTCGGCCGCGGCCAACGTGGTGGGTGATTTCGTGCTCGCATTCGGATGGGGACCGATCCCCGCACTCGGATATCGGGGCATCGCGTGGTCGAG
>JARRRG010000117.1:0-9260 GCA_037380965.1 Deltaproteobacteria bacterium | reverse complement strand
CCGGTTTTCTCAGGTATTCAAAGGCGCCGAGGCGACGGGCTTCCTCTTCATCTTTGTCGGTTCCGTGTGCCGTCAGGATAATGACCTGGACGTCCGGATAGGCTTTCCTGACTCGTCGGAGCACCTCCATACCGTCAATCCCCGGCATCTTCAGATCCAGGACCAAGACGTCGGGAACCTCTTCCTTGACTCGCTCGAGGGCCTGCTCGCCGTTGAGCGCCACATCGGACTCGACATCCCGCATCTTTACGCGTTCAGCGAGGCTCTCCACGAAATCTTGTTCATCGTCCACCAAGAGGACCTTGAATTCCTCCATGACTATCCTCCATTCCTTGTGCCGAGCCGGGGATTACCAGATCGCATCGCTGGAATCAAACATGATCGGCTCGTTCGGTCACGCTGTTGATCTCGACCTCTTCTTCTTCGCTTCCTTTGAGCTCCCAGCGCCTTGCAAGAAGGGGCCGGGTCCTCGGCATGCGCCGGCCCATGCCCGAGCTCTGCGGCACGATCACCCGCTTCATACTCGGCATGGGATGGTACGCCGTGAAACGGATGAGGCATGCAACCCGCGTCTTTACCTCCCAACCCACTGCCCCGGACAAAACCTATCGGCATCCCGCGGCAGGCTCAGATGCGTACTGTCAGGAATCTGACAGGAACGCGTGTCAAACCCACGGCATCCAGAAAAAAATCAGTGCCTGCAGGCACGAAGCCATATCGCACTCGCACGCCCCGAAGTCCCACTTTGTCCAGGAAACCTTGTTCCTTCTTTCCGGACGCCAGTATCTCGATCGCCGTCTCCTGACAATCCGCCTCAGCAAAAGCCGCTGCGGCGAAACTGTCGTTCAGGGTTTGCATCACGCTGGCGCTCCGCTTGGAGGCCCTCGACTCCAGGCCCGCCAGGCGGAGAGCGGTTTCGTGCTCACCAGCCTCCGCGAACGCTGCCGCGGCAAACCAATCCGCCAGTTTCTCTTTCCAGGATTTCATACGGTGCTGTCTCCCCTTTTTGTTTTCGTTCAGATCATGAGCCGTTACTCGACGGTTTTCATCCCGAGCACCTCCGCGGAAGCCGGAAGCGATCTATCTCTTGCCACGCGCCAGGATCAGCCTCAACTCGCCTGAGGTTTGGTTGATTTCAATCCTGCCGCCGGCGCCCTTCACATATTCCTGCAATCGGACCCATTGCGGCGATACGAGCAGTCCTTGAACGTCCACGTCTGCAACGCGGATCGGCTTCTCGGGAGCAAAATCCACCTTCACTTCTATTTTGCCGCGCTCACCGGGTTTGAGAACCACCGTGCCTCCGCTTTGCAGATACTCCAGGAGCAGCTCGAGGCAGTCGAACAGCACCATCCGCATGCGCAACGGGTTGGCCTTGAGGCGGACGGGCCGATCGTGGGCCTCGACCTTGAGGTCGATACCCTTCAAGCGGGCGAGACGTGCCGACAGAGAAGCTATCTGCTCCACCACGTCATTGAGATCCATTTCCGTGTCAGCCTGGTCGGTGCTGTGAGCCAGTGAGTTGAGGCGCGTGGCGAGTGCCACACCGCGGTTGATCTGGGCTTCAATGATACGGAACGCGCGACCGACCCGGTCCTGCGTCGGAGCTGAGACATCTCCGGCCAGGGAGAGGATATCCTCGATCAGGGCGGAATTCTCCCCGATGGCGGCCAGGATGTTCGTCATCTCATGGGTGATGGTTCTGGTGATCTTGCCCATGAACAAAGCTTCTCTGGCACGCGGTTCGATCACTCGACGCCTCCCAAACAGCGATGCCTCCATCGTCTAGTGTGCCGTGTCCGTATCATGGGATTCGGACAAGCCGAGAGCCTCGGTCATGCTCTCAATCAACTTTTCGATCTTGACCGGTTTCAGAAGGCAACTGACTGCTCCCAGTCGCAACGCTTCATCCTCCCACTCCGGCGCACCATGGCCGGTGAGGACGATGACTTTCGTCCGTGGATGCTTGCTGGTGATGTGTCGGAGCACGTCCAGCCCCATAATACCGGGCATTAACAAATCCAGCACGACCAATTCGGGCTCTCCCTTTTCGATCTTCTCCAGGGCCTCGGCGCCATCGAAGGCGGTGTCAACTTTGATGCCTCTCAGTTCCATGCGTTCAGCCAAGCTCGAGACAAAGTCCTGTTCATCATCTACGAGCAGTACTTTCCAGCTCATACTCATTCTCCTCGCGCACTCCTTCGATCCGCTGGGGCAAATAAATGGTGAACGTGGTCCCTTTTCCGGGAGTACTCTTCACCTGAATTTCTCCGCTGAGTCGCTTGATAATTCCATGGGTAATTGACAGGCCAAGGCCTGTTCCCTGTCCCTTCTTCGTGGTAAAAAACGGCTCGAAGATATAACTGAGTGTTTCTTCAGACATGCCACAGCCATTATCCTGAAACGTGATCGCTACATTATCGAATGGCGCATTGGTTGTCGCGACGGCAATTTTTCCCCCGTCCTCCACCGCGGCGAACGAATTATTGACAATGTTCAGGAACGCCTGCTGGAGCTGTCCCCTGTCCGAGTATATGCGAATGAGATCTTCACTGAGGCGCTTTTCAAGGCGAATATTTCGGTACATCGCCTCCCTTTCAAGAAAACCCAATACGTCTTCAATCACCGCGTTGACGTCCAATTCATCGATTTGTACATCCATCCGTCTGGCAAATCCGAGCAGACGATGAGTGATGCTGCTGCATCGATCAACCGCTTCAGCGACGCTGGCCAAGTGCTTGAGACAAACATCCTTGATGTTGGGAAGGTCGGGGCGGTACTGATACAGATCCCTCATCAGGCCGGTTTTTTCCTGGATAACCGACAACGGATTGTTAATCTCATGCGCCACCCCGGCCGCCAGCCGTCCGATTGACGCCAACTTGTGGGCATGCTGCATTTCTCGCACGGCACGCTCTCTCCTCTGATCGCTCTCTTTGAGTCGGTCCACCACCCTTCCGGTGATCCAGAAGACCGCGGTGCCGATGAGAAGCACATAGTACCTCGATTTGGTCTGAAGAATTCCTTGCTCATTCATGAGAAAGGCGTCCGCACTCGGCTCCAATCCCATTGACGCGATAAGCTCGTCGAATTTCCCGGTGTCGATGGTCGCACGTACGATCCACCAGGTTCCTTCGGAGCTCGACAAGTGCTGAACCGCGATCACCACATGAGGGAATTTCCGGTAACCCTTGAACACATCACTAATGTAGACCCCACTCACCTTGACCTGATGAAACCAATCCTGGTTAGCATAATTCTTCCCTTTCAATTCGTAGGGTCCCACATAGCTGATTTGATGCCCGTCCGAATCGATAAGCCCAAGATCCACAAAACCCTCGAATTCGGATTTCAACGCGTAGAAGATACTCCGAAGCTTTCTTTCGTTCGCCAGGTCCGCGTACGGGTAAGCGGTCGCGATAAAATTGATCGTGGAGAGCCGGCTCGTGAGAAAAAGCTCAAATGAGTGCTTGGTCTTGTTCACCAGTACCCGGAGGGGAGTTACAATCTCTTCCTGCAATCTGGTCTGATACTGATAATAGTTGATTGCCGCCATCAGTACGAGAGGAATGATCGTTATCAGGAGCATGAGAACCAACAAGTTGCGTCGAAGTCGATCGTACCGTATGGGAGACGCGCCCTCTTCCGGGATCTCCAGCACCCGCGGGAATTTTGTCAGCTCCGAACTTATTGGTTTCTTTTTCACGCTCGCCTTCACTCCTGCGCGTGCGACGACCGTTGCCGAGGAGTCGCTGTGTGTGCCCGGAACCCGGACACGGCCGTCAGGTTCGAACCACGCTTCTCAAATCTGCTCAGGCGGTTGCCCCGTTTTTCACCGTCGGTTCATGCGATGTGAATACCGGTTTCCGCCGAGACCGCCTAAAAGCCCAATCCCTTTCCAAGGGCCCTCAATCCGGCAAAGCCCAGCATGCCGATGACTATCCATCGAACCACTCCCGGTTTGGCCACCCGAAGCAATCTCACGCCCACGAAAGACCCCATCATGATCCCCACGATTGACGGCACCACCATCAGGGGAATGACGCACCCTTTGTTCAGATAGATCCAGGCTGCGGATGTATCGGTAATGGAAAGGAGGAACTTGCTCGTGGCCACGCTGATCTTCAGTGGAGCTCCCATGAGGAGATTGAGCACCGGGACGTTCGCCCAGCCTGCTCCCAATCCGAACATGCCCGCCATGATGCCGATTACGATGAAGAGAAGGAGCCCTTGCGGTGTCCGATGAACTTTCCAGTCGATCACCTGCCCCGTGCTCCCCTCCTGATAGACCCCATATATCCGAAGAACCGACGCGATCCTGTCAGCCTCCGGCACGTCAGGCATCTCGGACTTCTTCGCAGTCAGCATCAGTATACAGATTCCGACTATCGTAACACCCAGGGCAATCTGAACTACGTTCGTTGGGAGGGCCAGACCTATCATCGCACCCACGATGGCAAACGTCGAGGCAATTAATGCTACCGGGATCGCCAGTCTCAAGCTTGCCAGATTCATTTTCAGCAGACCGGGACCTGCGGCCAGCGCTCCCGATAACGCCACGAGCAGTCCCGTTCCGCGCACGAAATCGAGGTGGAATGGGAAAAAACCGCTGATAATCGGGACAAAGAGCACTCCTCCTCCCACACCTCCGAGCACGGCCGCGATGCCCATGACAAAGGTGACCACGAGGAGAATCAGCGGCCATATCCACCAGGGATTGGCGGTCGAGGCCTCAGCCTGAGCTCCCGGCTCCGCCGCGAAAGTAACGTCTGCAAGCACAAGGATTGCGATGAGGCTCAAAAGAGCCACCGCTACAATAACGATCGTGTCCGCCACGAGTCTGTTTCCGGTCTTCAACTCCATTCTCAGCTACTCCCCGTTAAGGAATTGATATTCAACATGAATGATCCTCAAAGAACCGTTCCTCTAATGTGAGCCCTACCCCGTTGCACTAGCTTAATCCGCCAGGATCGAGGCTACGTTGAGAAAGAGATCGGAATCCCGAACGATTCCAATCAATGTGTCCCCGTCAACCACGGGCAATACCGTGATTTTGTTTTGGTAGATCATCTTGAGAGCCTGGAGCACGTCCGCGTCCGGATGAATGGTGCCTCGTACCTTGAGCATCACCTGTTTGACGGGCACCTCCGCGTTCTTGATCACCCGAGCCCGCAGGCTCAGGTTCGCCTCATCCAAATCCACGGCATCCGCCTCTGCAAACGTGATGGTAACTCCGAGCGCTTTGAGCTTCTCGGTCAAGCCACCGGCAATCTCGGGGATGAATACACTGAGTATGCTCTTGAAGTCGAGAATGCCTACAAGCTTATCATCGTCGTCCAGGACAAGCGCACTTCTATGACCTGCTTCGGTGCAGGAGCCGGTCTGCGCTTCGCAGTATACCCTACGAAGGCACAACGCGGCATCCTTGAGCGGATCGTTTACGTTCACCACAGCGTAGTCGCTGAGGGGGATCATCAGATCTCTCACTTTAGTTACCAGTGGCATGCAATTGTCCTCCCTTTTCGCCAAACGCAACGCATGGGGCTTCCCCGTTGTGGACATATGGTGGGGCGATTTGCCGGAGTGGGGACATTCCAATCCGTACTGTATATGCTTCCAAATAGTGTGCCAAAGAGTAGCCTGATCGGAGTCTACGAGTCATTCCAATGGGTTACCTTTCTCTTGGCTGGAGTGGCTCGTACAGCGGATATGTCGCATAACGCGACACTTGAGAAGTCTTTGGAGGTTCGCTATGATTTTCCTTAGGCTATCAGAGTCTCCCGATGATTATCACACGCGTCGCGAATTGCAATACCCTCTGCAACACCTGGGGTGTCGCTTTTCGCGACAGCGATCACCTCACCAGGCGCGTTGAGTGCCGTCGTCTCCGCGCACCATCCCTTGAGGGATCTCGACAATCGGCTCGGGAGCATGATTATCGAGAGCTCTGCGCATGATGGCCTCGAGCGCGCCGGCTCAACCCGGGGCGACCTGCGCGGGCCTTTCAGGTAGATGGATGGACTCCGAACCCTGTTAGAAATCGGCACGAGAATTGCTTACATTCACGGTGAGGAAGAGGATGCAGATTAAGCGGGTTCATTGGCCCAAGGTTCTGGAAAACCGGACATGCTCCGAGTCGCATCAAGCATAAAGCGCAAAATTATTGTGGCTTCTGCCCTGGTGAGCGTCATTATTGCCGGAATGGTGGTGGCCACCGTGTATTTGCTCGGTTTTCTTGAAACAAAGATCGGCGCGCTCGAGGAGGTCACCAAACTCGAGAACCATATTCAGGAAATTCGGCGCTATGAAAAAAATCTGTTCCTCTACCACAATAAAGGTGACGGTGAGAAAGCCCTCGTTCTCGTCGAAGGGACACAGCGCCTCCTGGAAGCGCATCGCACAAACCTGGATCAGGCAACCTCCCGTAAGGCCACGGAAACGTTTCGTCGCAATCTCGACAGGTATCGACAAGCCATGGCCGACTACCTCGCCCCGTTTTCGTCCCCTCAGGAGATGCCCGGCAATGATTCCCGCGCCAGTGCCGAAGAGCGAATCAGAACGTTAGGCTCGAACCTCTCAAGTTACGCTGAATCACTTGCCGATAACGAAAGAATGGACATCGACGGGACGATGGCCGTTGTCAGTATCATGCAATTTGGTCAGCTTGTCGTATTCGGCGTGATCATGGTGGGTTTCTGGACTCTCGTATTCAGAAAAATCGTCCATCCGCTCAGGGTGCTGGACGCGCACCGGGCAAAGATTGCCCGAGGCCAGTTCGAGCAAATCCAGAACCCTCCGGAAGACGAAGAAATTCGGCAAATCTTCGAGTCGTTCAACCGCATGTCCGAGGAGCTTCGAGAGAGGCAGCGTCAACTCGTCAGGTCCGAGAGTTTTGCCGCGTTGGGGACGCTCGTGGCTGGTGTCGCACATGAGGTGAGCTCACCGCTTTCTACAATTCGGCTGCACAGTGAAGTGTTGCTGGAGGAACTGGACGGGCTCAACGCGGGAGAGGGTATATCGAAGGAATTCTTCGAGAAGAAGCTGAAGAGTATCATGCGGGAATCGGACCGCACCCTCACCGTCGTTCGTGACCTCCTGCAGCTATCCAAAGATAAGAGCCTCACGCTGCGACCATTGAAGTTGAAAAAGCCTGTGGAGAAGGCGCTTGATTTGCTCGGGGCCCGAATTCCAGCGGAAATTGAAGTGATCGTGACCATTGCGGATGACATCGAAATCTTCGGTGACGACCAGCGGATGGCGACTGTCTTCATGAACCTCATCTCCAATAGTGTCACCGCGATTGAAGGAAACGGACGCATTGTCGTCGAAGCTCACACCACGCCGGACGGCATGGTTGAAGTCGCGGTTAAAGACACGGGAAAGGGCATTCCTGAAGACAAGCTCGACAAGATCTTCGATCCCTTTTTCACCACCAAGGAAGGGGCGAAAGGCAAAGGCATCGGGCTTTGCATCACTCACGAGATTGTCACCGCGCATAAAGGCCAGATATGGGCTGAGAGTACACTTGGCAAGGGTACGACCGTTAAATTGCGATTGCCTCGCAAGGGAGGTTCGGAATGAGCGAGGTCCCGAAAGTACTCTTAATAGATGACGATGAAGAGGCGCTCGACGACCTGGAGCATGTGCTTCGAAAGGAAAACTACGATGTCGTAACGGCCAAGACCGGGCCCAACGCCCTGGATGTGATACGAACAATCGAATTTGACGTGATCCTGACCGACCTCAGAATGGCCAATGTTGACGGCATGGCCATCCTGCGCGAGTGCAAAGAGAAGTATCCGGACACCGAAGTGATCATGATCACCGCTTTTGCCTCCGTTGATACGGCCATCGAAGCGATGAAGTACGGTGCGTACCATTACCTCCCCAAGCCGTACCGCATTGCCGAGGTGCGGAAGGTCGTCGCGGAAGCTGCTGAAAAGGTTCGACTCAAGAAGGAAATCTCCGAGCTCAGGCGGGATTTGGAAAGCCTCCAGCAGAGTTCCCACGTAAAGATCGTCACCGAGAACCAGGCCATGCGCAGGATGCTCGACACGGCCCTCAAGGCCGCGGCCGCGGATTGCAGCGTGCTCATAACAGGAGAGTCAGGCACGGGCAAGGACCTCCTCGCACGATTTATTCATGAAAACAGCCGCAGACATCGAGGTCCGTTCATGGCGATCAACTGCGGGGTTTTCAATGAGGACTTGCTTGCCAACGAGCTCTTCGGCCATGAAAAGGGCGCGTATACCGGCGCACTGTCCAGCAAGGCCGGCATCATTGAGACGGCTGCGGGCGGCAGTCTCTTCCTCGATGAAGTGACGGAGATGTCCCCAAGCATGCAGGTCAAGCTGCTCAGGGCGATACAGGAGCGGCAGGTGATGCGGGTAGGGGGCACCCAATCGATCGAGGTTGATGTGCGGTTCATTGCAGCCACGAACAGGAACATCAAGGAGGCCATTGCCGGCGGCCTCTTCCGTTCCGATCTGTACTACAGGCTGAATGTAGTCTCCCTGGAGATCCCCTCGCTGAAAGAGCGGAGTGATGACATCCCACTCCTCTGCCAATACTTCCTCATGAAACACGCCAAGCTCATGGGAAAGGACGTGCCTTCACTCTCCGAAGAAGTTCTTCGAATCCTCGAGCGCTACGACTATCCGGGGAATGTGCGAGAGTTGGAGAATATCATCGAGCGGGGAATGGTCCTCGCGTCGGGCAACACGATCGAAATAAGGCATCTGCCCCACCACCTCCGCCACGACGAGGCCCCTCTTTCGCGTGAACGGAATCAGGACTGGCAAACCCTGGAAGAGCGAGAGATCGAATATATTCTGCAGGTGCTCCGCGAGGCGGACGGCAACAAAAGCATGGCCGCGTCCATATTAGGCATCGATCGATCCTCGCTGTGGCGCAAGATGAAGAAATATCGCCTCGAAGACTAGCTCGCAACCGCGTTGTCCGGTCTGTGGACTGCAACTCCCTTCATGCCGGACGTTTGCTTTCGGATGGAGCTGTCCGATCATTTGAAGAGGGTGAAAGGCACGAAAATCGGCTGAGAGGCTCAACAGACGAGAATCTTTGTGATTTCGCCATGATGATGAACCGTCCCAGCCAATTTTCATTGCGGGCGATTTGCTCCGCACCATTCCGGTCCGGAGCTATTCGGGCCTCTCGGCCGACCGCGGGCTATTGAGCTGTCAAGCCAACTACCTTGTATGGATTGGATCCGGCTGAAATCATCTTCATGTACATCTCCGGTG
>JARRRG010000116.1:0-16600 GCA_037380965.1 Deltaproteobacteria bacterium | reverse complement strand
AAAGAGAACGCCCAAGTGATCATCATCTGGATGGACATGCCGGAAAGCGCAATACTCCTGAAACAGTGGTTTGACTTGAAAGTTCCCGCGCTCCCCTTCGGCACCATTATCGCGGCAGCCGAGCAACCCGGTTTCTGGAAAGCCACCGAGGGGAAAGGGCAATACTGTCTCGCGAATGTTGTCAACGCGGGCAATGCGCCCAGCAGGGCAACCGAGTGGACCATGAGGTTCGTGGATGCGTACAAGAAGAAGTACGGCTTGGAACCGGAGGGGTACGGCACGTCTTCGAGCTACATGGCCGTGTACGTTCTGAAAGACGCAATAGAGCGGGCAGGGAGTGTGAATTCCGACAAAGTCGTGGCGGCACTGAAGAAGACTGACTTGATGGGTGTGTACGGCCGCATACGCTTCGATCCGAAGAGCAACCAGATCATTCCCAGTCTTAATCCCAAAGAGGGTGCGGTAGGCACCATCTTCCAGTGGCAAAAGGGCAAGCGGGTCGTCGTGTTCCCGCCCAAGATCGCCACCGGGAAGATCTTGCTTCCTCCGTGGATGAAGAAGAAATAGGGTCATTCCCGGGGAATCCGGCACAGGCATCGTAGCCCTTGGGGGGAGGGTTCAACCCTCCCTTCCCCGGGCCACGCATCTTCGACACTGAGGCTGATTCATGGACATAATTGTGTACGGGATCATCAACAGCACCACACTCGCGCTCATGGCCCTCGGTTTCAGCCTCGTGTACGGGGTGAGTCGCCTGCCGAATTTTGCCCATGGGGCGTTGTACATACTCACAGGCTACTTCACGTGGTTATTCTTGTATGAAGTGGGACTGTACTATCCGATCGCGATGTTGCTTGCCCTCGTCTGTACCGGCCTCATCGGTGCGGCCATGTATTACTTCATACTGGTGAGAATCCGAGGGATGCCCATATCCGAGATCATTGCCTCATATGCTATTGGCCTGGCCATTCTTGAGGGATTACGCTGGGGAGGGCTCAAAGGGGGCACGTTTACTCTCCCACCGTTCCTCGAGGGGAGCACCGAAATCTTCGGCGTATCCGTTGATTTTCAACGGCTCATTGTTGTGGCCGCGGGCATCATTCTGGTCGGCCTGCTCTGGCTCTTTGTCAGCCGGACCAAGTTGGGTCTCGCTCTGAAAGGCATGGCACAGGACGAGCGAGCAGCGTTGACGCTGGGCATAGACTCGGACCAGATGGCAGTGGTGGCCATGGCTCTGGGCTCCGTTCTCGCCGGCGTCGCAGCCCTCGTCTTGCTTCCCCTGGGAAGTATTGTCGTAGAGGCCGGTTACAAGGTGCTGATCATGGCGGTGGCGGTCTGCATCGTTGGGGGGCTGGGAAGCTGGAATGGCGCAATCCTCGCGGCTTTCATCATCGGTTTTGCACAGATTCTCACGGTAGTGTACCTCGGGGCCCATTACCAACTGGTGGTAGCCCTGATTGCCATCATTGTCACGTTGATCTGGCGGCCGAGCGGGTTGTTCGGGCGGCAAAAGGAATTGGAAGAGAGGGTCTAGCGGTGGCCGAGGCAACAAGCGACCGACGACGAGAAAGATTGGATCGAGGCATCAAAGTACGGACCGATGGCGTGTACGCGATCTCCCACTGGACGGAAATGACCTACCTACTGACCCCGCGTTTGCTGTTCATCGTGGGATTGCTGGCTGCGCCGCTGTTACTGACGTACTTCCCGTATTGGCAGCGGGTGTTCACCATTGTGTGCATCTACGCGCTCCTCGCCATAAGCTTCGACTTCCTCGCGAATTACGTGGGCCTCGTGTCACTCGGAGGCGGACTGTTCATCGGCGTGGGAGCCTACGCTGCCGCACTCCTCAACACTGAGCTGGGCCTTCCGCCCGTCGCGACAATCCCCCTGGCCACAATAGTAGGCGCGGGCATTTGTACGCTTGTTCTCCTGCCGTGCCTCCCCCTGAGAGGGGTGTACTTCGCTATCGTAAGCCTCATGTTTCCCTTGTTGGCCGCCCGGGTCATTGAGGCACTGGACGTCTTCGGCGGGACCGATGGAATTATCGGAGTGGACGGTTTCTCCAACAAATGGGTGGAACAATATGTTCTCGTGGGAGCTGTGCTTGTCTCCGTCTTCATTCTCCGGAGGATGGTGGTTGAAGATGTGGGGCTCGTGTTTCGAGGCGTAAAGGACAATGACCAGGCGGTGAAAGCCTCAGCCATTAACATTACCGCGTACAAGGCCGTCGCCGTGTACATTGCTGCCGCGCTCGGCTGCTTTGGTGGAGCTTGTCTCGCGCACATATACATGTGGGCCGGGATCTCTCAATTCGCTCTGGATTTCTCAATTATTCCGATCGCGGCCACCGTGGTGGGAGGTGGAGCGAGCCTGATTGGATCCGTATTAGGCTGCCTCATATTGGTGCCGATCTCGGAGGTGCTTCGTGACTTCGGCACCTTACGCATCGCGGTGTACGCGATCATTCTCACCGGGTTCATTGTTTTCAGGAGCGAAGGAATAATGGTCTACGGAACCAGGAAGTACCAGCAATTCGAGAGATGGGTCAGGATATAGATCTCGGCAGCCGTCACTCCAGCGATGGCGAGCAGAAACTTCAATGGTGAGTGAGCGAGAGACAATGCCTTCCCAAACGAAAAATGGCGAGCCGCGGCAGCCACTGCTCGCTGTCGAGCATGTGAGCAAGTCCTTTGGTGGTGTGCTGGCCCTCTCCGAAGTGAGCCTCGACGTCTATCCTGGCGACATACTGGGGATCATCGGTCCCAACGGTTCGGGTAAGACTACGCTCGTCAATGCGATTACCGGTTTCATACGGGCAGACAAGGGAAAAGTTGTCTTTAAGGGCCGTGACATCACCAACTGGAAGCCTCACAAAATTGCCGATACGGGACTGACGCGAACCTTTCAGGTAATGCGGCCCTATTACAGCCTGCCCGCTTTCAAGAATTTGATCGTGCCGCTCTTTTCCCGGAGGGCTCGCAGGACCGGCGGCTGGCGTGGCGGCGGCAAGATGGGCAGCCGGGACACGGTCGCGGTGGATATCCTCGAGGAAATCGGATTTGAGCGAGACTCCTACGTACCGTACAAGATCGCCTCATCACTGCCCACCGGATACCTCAAACGGCTCGAGCTGGCCCGGTGTCTGGCTCTGAGACCGGACTTAATCATCTGTGACGAAGTCTTTTCCGGGCTGAGCATGAGCGAAATGGCCAGCATGGTCCCTCTCATAGAGAAGCTTCAGATGGAAGGCATCACCCTCATCATGGTGGAGCACCGACTGCGCGAACTCTTTCGTTTGACGAACAAAGTGATGGTCCTCAACTTCGGATGCAAGATCGCTGAGGGCACGTCGGACGAGGTCATGGAGAGCAAGGAGGTGAAAGAAGCCTATTTCGGATCGGAGGAGGAGGTCTTGAGTTATGTTTGACGCCCAGGGACTCATGCTCTTCTACGAGAACATGCTCGCGCTGAACAATGTGAGCCTTGGCTGCCGGGAAGGTCAAATCGTCGGCGTTTTCGGGGCCAATAGTGCGGGGAAGTCCACGCTCATGTACACCCTGTCGGGCATCATGCAAGACATTCAGAGGAAGGAGGAGATGGCTGGAGGCGAGCGGATCACCATCCGGGGCACGCTGGTCTACGAGGGGCGGGACATAACCCACCTTAAGCCGTCAAGTCGCGCGCGAGCCGGAATAATCCTCTGTCCTGAACGGCGTCGCATATTTCCCGAATGTACGGTGCACGAGAACCTCATGATCGGTGCGTATCTCGCGGATTCCGGTCAGACGAAGGAAACCTTGAATTACGTTCTTTCCCTGTTCTCCCCTCTTCGCAGAATATCGAGGCGTCTGGGAGGATTTCTGAGCGGGGGTGAGCAACAGATGCTTGCCATCGGGAGGTCGCTCATGGCTCAGCCAAGACTGCTCCTTTTGGACGAGCCGCTGCTCGGCCTGAGCCCTGTTATCCAGTACACGCTCGCCAAGTCGATCAAGGAGATTCGTGATCAGCGGGGCACTTCAATCATCGTGTCAGAGCAATATGCGAGGCCGGTCATGCCGATCATCGATTATGGCTACATTCTCGAGAATGGGGCGTCGGTAGTGGAAGGCACGAATCGAGAGCTCATGGACAATCCTGACGTAAAATCGGCCTACTTCGGGTCGTAACGAGGAGGCGACCCATGGAGACCGAGTACACTTTTACCCGTTTCGAACAGGCGTGCGATCGGTATCCTGACCGCGCGGCCATTATGTTTCTGGGGGAGAAGTTCACCTTTAAGCGCCTCAGGAACCAGGTGGACCGCTTCGCCACGGGCTTGGCCCAGAGAGGGGTCAAGAAAGGCGATCGCATTGTGTTGTATCTGAGCAATTCGGTGCAGCTCGTCATCGCCTTTCTCGCGGCTCAGAAGATAGGGGCCGTCGTGGTGTTGGTCTCGCCTATTTATACGTCCCACGAAATCGAGTACATGATCAAGGACTCCGGAGCCGAAACCATTATCTGCCACGACACAAACTTCGGGTACGTCAAAGAAATACTCGCCAGGACCGGCCTCAAGCTTGTCATCGTGACCAATCTCCTGGACCTCGTGTCCGCGCCCAAGCGGCTTGTAGCCCGGCTGCTGGACAAGACGCCCCACGGCAGAGTCCGAAGCGGCCCGGAGACTCGGTCCTTCCGCTCCCTGCTCAGAGCCGATCCAAACCCGCCAAAGGTCGACCTGGATCCGATCACCGACATCTCCTACATCTTGTACACCGGTGGCACAACCGGATTTCCCAAGGGCGTGCCCGGCAACCACTGGGGCCATACCTCCTACGTGAATGACGTAACCGACTCCGTGTTTTCCGGTCACGTCAAGCCGGGCGAAGATACCTACATCGCGATTAACCCGCTGTTTCACATTATGGCCCTGGGATTGTTTCTCGGTCTAGGCCTTAATCAGGGCAACACCACCGTACTGATGCCCATACCTCAGGTGGATGCCATACTCATGGCCATACAGCGGTACCGCGTTCGGTGGATGCTCGGAGTGCCCGCGCTCTATCGCATGATTCTCGAAAACGATCGCCAGGACACCTATGATCTTTCTTCTCTCCGCTATTGCTACTGCGGTGGCGACGTCCTTCCCCGGGAAGTACTCGTGCGGTGGAAGGAGCGGGTAGGGGTTTCCATCTACCAGGTGTACGGATCTACCGAGGCGGGGCACGTGACCTATTCCCGCCTGGACGCGGGCGACCCCCCTCCCATGTCCATCGGGGTGCCTCTTCCCTCTCGGACAACGCGGATCGTAGACGCCGAGAGTCTTGAGCCGGTTCCCCCCGGAGAGGTGGGGGAGTTGCTCGTGACATCGGCTCATTCAGTCAAGGAATACCTCAACAAGCCGGAAGAGACTGCCGCGTCCTTCGTGGAGCTGGAAGGCGAACGCTACTACCGTACCGGCGACTTTGTGAAGGGCGGGGAAGACGGGCAGCTCTTCTATGTGGAGCGATCTGCCGACATCCTGAAGCACAAAGGATATCGGGTTTCCGCATCGGAAGTGGAGGCCGTTCTGCAGGATCACCCTGTGGTTGTGGGCGCGTGCGTGGTGGGAGTGCCCGACAAGAAAGTGGGAGAGCGTGTCAAGGCCATTGTTGTATTGAAGGATGATGCCAAGGGCGTCGGCGCCGCGGAACTGATACGATTTTGCTCTGACCGACTGGCGTCGTACAAGGTTCCATCGTACCTCGAATTTCGAGACATGCTGCCCAAGTCTAAAGTAGGCAAGCTCCTGCGTCGCGAGATACGTGATGAAGAGCGCCGCAGGACGGAGACGGAGAAAAAAGGCTCAGCCGCTTAGCTTGTCAGGGGAAGGTGGTCGAGTCCGGCTGGCGCTCCTCCATGAGAGCAAGGCTTTCCCCATGTGTCATGTCCTGGTCCGCCGGAACTCCGGCCTTACGGGCGATGACGGGCCTCGGTTCGAGAGGGCCGGCCCTTCGGGCATTGCATCCAATGGCTCAGCTTATTTTCCTTCTCCTACTATTTCCTTGAGATCGCCCCGCAGCCGCTTGATAAAACCGCCGTCCACCACGAAGACCGTTCCTTTTCCCGGGTGAGGTTGCACCAATACATTGACTGCCTTCGGGCCTTCGGCCTTATTCGCGAGCTCCTTACCGGTCTCCTGTTTTGAGGTCTTTTCTTCGTGCGCTTTCTTTCCGGATGCGGCCCCCGCGCTTTCCCCCGATTCCGCCCCCTTCACCTGCGTTTCGGGCCAACCGGCCTTCAGTACAATGGGTTCTTTGTCGCCTCTCTTGAACAGCGAAACGACAAGCCTCGGGTTCTTCAGATGAAAGGAGGTAAGGTCGCTCGAAGACGGCTTTTCGCGTGACTTCCACTCCAGGCCCTTGAGGTCCCACAGGATGCCGGTCACCGGCCAGGTCTTGATCGTCTTCTTGTTGTGAGGTTGTTCCAGACTCCAGCGCCTGTCTTTGCCCCGCGACACCACCCATTTCTTCCCATCCAACGTGATGTCCATTCGTTCGATCGCGGCCTGGTCATATTCCAGGAGCGACCGGTCGCGGATCTTTTCGGGGTCCTTCTCGAGATTCTTCATAACCCGCGCATCAATAACGTAAACAGTGTGCCGGCCCTTTATGCGAGCGTACCGGTCGGGCGTCGCACTTGAGGTACCGACCGTTTCTTTGACCGGATTACCAATGACGAGTGCTTGCTGAAGTTTCTTCCCTGCGAGGAGTACGGTCATTTCCGGACTTTCCAGACCGAACGCGGCAACGTCCTTTCCCGGGTCGTCTATGATGCGTTTCGCCTCTAAATTGGTCAAGCTCCGGAGATCGGCCTCGACAAACGATTTCTTCACCTTCATCTCTTTCGGTTTTGTCATCCTCCATTTCTTCGGACCCTGGCGCTCAAGTTCGGTCTCTTTTCCTTTCGTCTTTATGACAATGCGATCCACATCCTCGGGCGCCACGGCCACAACGGTCTTGTCACGGAGATAGAAAGAAGTTTTGTTAAGGCTATTCTTTAATGTGTCGGCGACGAGCAGCAAGTCAGGGGCATGGTTCACCCGCACGTAGTACGATGTCTTTACCGGATTCTTCTTCCCGAAGGAGACCGTGGCCCGCTTGTCCTTGTCGCGCTTGGCGTCCACGATGGATAAAAGGAGGCTCTGAACAGCCTTGTCGTCGGCCTTTGTCTTGACGGGGTCAGTCAACACCCAATTCTTTGCAGCCTTCTCCAGTATAATCTTTCCATGTTCCTTTGAATTCAGCTCCACATGGGTGACGTTATCCTTTTTCATGTGAACGAGCCGTTCCTGCTTGTCCTTGAGAGCCACTGCCTTCTCTTTTTGCCTGATTTCCACCAGGTACACATACGCGGCCAATGCCGCCAGGATCATAAGATATATGGCAATCTTGCTCAGTCTCACGACACAAACCTCCAGGCTAACGGCCAAGCCGTCGAGTGAACGTCCCTTTTGACTCGCGAGTTAGAACGAGCCATACGTTCAGGAAGCGGCTGTTCTGCGCCGGTAGACGTAGACAACCACGCCCACGATGAACCAGGCCGAAGGTATGAAGACCACGGGCAGCAAGAAAATCGCCCACGATTCCTGGGCGGTCAGAATCACCGGCTGGGACTTCGTGGATTTGGGACGGATGGCGATGAGATTCTCTTCCTCAGCAAGCCACGAAACAGTGTTCATGAAAAGATCACCGTTTCCCTGTAATTTAAAGAACTTATTGGAGGCGAACTCAGAGCTTCCGAAGACCACGAGACGCGCCTTGACAGGCTTGTCCGATGCAGCGCTTCCCGTCTCAACCTTCTTCTTCGTCTGTTCCGAGGTCTTATCGGTCGGGTCCTTTCCTTGAGCGGAACCCTTGCGCTCCTGTCCTGACGGCTTCTCGGCGATGACGCCCGAATAGGTTGACATGGCCATGACCGGGACCGGGCCCTTGATGCCGGTCTTCGCGTTGAAATTGGCGTGGCCTGATTTGAGCTGAGCCTCGTCTATGGTCCAGGACATCGGACTTGTGAGCGCGAGCTCCTTTGCGGTTATATCCGGCGGGGTTTTCTTGGCCACACGCACCGAGCGGGCCTCGGGAAAGAAAGAGGCAAGCTTGAAATTTTTGGTAATGGGAGACTTGATATATGTGGTGATGACCGGCATGAGGTAATCTCCCCCGAAGACGCGACTCATGCGATCGACCACGATGTCGTCGGCCGTCACGAATCCGTAGTCTTTCAGAAACCGGGTGAGCTTGGGGGATTTGAAGGGGTTGAGGAGTACCATCAGTTTCCCTCCATGCTTGAGATAGGGTCGAATCACCTCGAGCTCACTGTCCATGAAGTCCGACTTCGGGCCCGCAATGATGAGCATGCTCGCATCGTCAGGGATGGAGGCCGTCTGCATCAGGACGATCTCCTCTGTTTGGTAGTTCTGCTGCTTGATCTTTCCATTGGCCACGCTCATGCCGTTCCCTTCGGTTGCTTTCGGCGACAGCTCCCCATGTCCTTTGACGAAGTACACCTTCTTGGTCTTCGTCCGGAGCAGCTTCAAGAGCGCGTTCGTAATGGACTCCTCGTCAGCGGTGGTAATCCGTTCGTCTTTGCCGGCCGCTTCGATTATGAGGGTAGGGTAGGTATCGATGCCGTATTTCTTGGCAAGGGACAGTTGGAGGTCGGGATCGACAAAGGAATAGGTAAAATGAGAATAGGCATCCCGGTATTGATCGAGGAGATCCCGAACGAGGAGATCCCGAACCCTGTTCTTTGACGCGAAAGCTTGCGACTCGTAAAAAGCCACGACCTGGATGGGGATCTTCTTTGCACCAAAGGTTTCGAGCACCTTCTTGCTTTGGGGAGCCAACGTGTACTTTCCCGCCTGAGTCAGGTCCCATCTCTCGGGATGCTGCATGGCGATATATTGTATTGCGACGATGATCGCCAGAAATATGACGATTCCCAGGCCTGTTCCGCCGCCGAGCAAGAGCCGTCTTTGCGAGTCCTTGAAATTCATCGCTTATCCCCTCCACCTGTTCGTTTCCAAGGAGCGCGAGGTAAGGAACAGAAAAAATGCTATGAACAAGAGAAAGAACGTGATGTCGCTCAGTGAGAGTATTCCCTTGTTAAAGGTCTCAAGATGCTCCAGGATCGAAAGCTGACGCAGGATAGCGGCCAGAGTCTCGCTGGCAAAGGTGCCTGTCCAGTTCAAGACCCAGAACAGGAGTGCCGCGCCAAACGAAAAGGCCGCGGCGACGATCTGATTTTCCGTCAGTGAAGAGAAGAACATGCCGAGGGATATGAATGCTGCGCCCATCAGAAACAGTCCCAGGTATCCTCCGATGATGGGACCTGGATCCGGGATGCCGAGTCCGGTGAGCAGAATCAGGAACGGCCCCGTCCCCAGCAACATGATGAGCAAGAGGAGCGTCGCGGCGGAGAACTTGCCCATAATGACACCGCTGTCCGTGACGGGATAGGTCAGCAACAGCTCGATGGTGCCGACTTTCTTTTCCTCCGCGAACAGTCGCATCGTCAAAAGGGGTATGACAAACAACAGAATGACGCTCATGTTCTGGATGAGAGGCCGGACCACCACGTCAGTCAAATTGATTCTCTGCATGAGCATGGGAGCATTGCTCGCCTGAAGGCTGATCAGGCTCATGAATGTCACGTTGGCCCAGAAGAAGAATCCGGCAATGAGCAGGAAGCTCCCTATAACCGCATAGGCTATGGGTGATGCGAAGAAATTCAGCAACTCCTTCTGGAAGACGGCGTACCAACCTCTCATAGCGCCGCCTCCTTTCCTCCCTCGTGATCCATGACCGGGACCTCATCAGCCTCCTCAGTCACCAGATCGATGAACACATCTTCGAGGCTCACATCGACCGGTGCGAGTTCGAGTAAATCCCATCCTTTTCCCACAACGGTTCTGGAGAGATCCGAGCGGACATCGATGTTGGTGTCCGCATCGACCACAAAGGTAACCTTATCGTCACCAGGCTCTCCACGTGGCTCAACCGAGAGTACCCCCCTGACACCGGCAAGCGCGGACCTGACTTCATCCACTGGCCCCCGGGCGACTATCCGTGATCGCGAAGATTTTCGATGACTTTTCGTCAGGTTTGAAGGGGAATCTTCGGCAACGATCGTTCCTTTATTGATGATGATCACTCGGTCACAGATCTGACTTACTTCCGGCAAGATATGAGTTGAAAGGATGACGGTTCGGTCCCGTGCAAATCCTTTAATCAATTCCCGGATCTCCCGAATCTGCTTCGGATCCAGTCCGATGGTGGGCTCGTCCAATATGAGTATCGGTGGATCTCCGATCAGTGCTTGAGCGAGGCCCACCCTTTGGCGGTATCCTTTGGAGAGTGCCTGGATGAGCCTGCCCATGACCTTGTCGATGCCGGTCGATCGTGCGACCCGGTCAATTTCACTCGCTCGCCGAGCCCCCGGTATCCCCTTGGCGCGAGCGACGAATTCCAGGTAGCCCCGGACTCGCATCCACATGTACTGAGGAACATTTTCCGGCACGTACCCAATCTTGGAACGAATTTCCATAGAATGAGTTCGCACGTCCATGTCGAGGATGCGGGCTTCTCCCGAGGACGCCGGGGAATAGCAGGTGAGAATGCGCATGGTCGTAGTCTTTCCTGCGCCATTTGGCCCCAGAAAACCCACGATGTCACCTGACTCCACTCGGAAATTCACGTCCTTGACCGCGGCGAGGCGACCGTAATACTTGGTCAGGCCCTCTACTTCAATCATCGTCACATCTCCTCATCAGTCCTATCTCAGAGCCCGTCGTTTAACGGGTAGAGAAGTGTTTGTCAAGTGATTACCGTTTCCCGACGCGACCGCGTCGTCCCGGGGCCGACGGAAGAACATCAGACGAACATTCGAGATTTCGGAAATGCTTCGGCATCTCCTTATCCCGAACCGCCACGTCCGAGATCTGATGTCACCTGAGAAATCGATGAAAGCCCCGCGTCAATGATCCGATATTGACCATCGTTTTTGCTCGTGTTATTTCTCTAGGCCGATGAGCAGGGCTACCCGACCCTCGGGGACGGCGCCCTCTCCAGCACGATGGAATGAATTCGGAAGTGAGACAACGCATGAGCTTGGGATCCATTTCCAGACGGGTATTTCTCACCTCGTTCGCGGGGGTTCTCTGTCTATGCCTCATTGCGACACCTTCACAGGGGAAGAGTTCCGCTGAAGCCGTGAAAGCTGAAAATGCATTCTTTCGCGGAAGTCACCTCCTTTCCCGAAACAAGTTCGAGCCAGCAGTGGAGGCTTTGGAAGAAGCCACGAAGCTCGCGCCGGGAAACAGCCGTTACCGGCAAGTCCTCGCCGTCGCCTACAACAATTTGGGACTGAAGTTGAGCCGCGAAGGACACAAAAATCGGCATTGGCGAGAAGATCGGATTTGTCCGGCAGTTGCTCGAGATCGACCCGGATAACCGTGCCGGCAAGAATGCTCTGGCGGCCCTCATGAATAATGCGGGAGTTACCAAAGGGAAGACCGGCCAGTTTGGGGAGGAAGTAGCGACCCTTGAGAACGCTTTGTCGCTGGATCCCAAGAACCCCCAGATCAAGAAGAACCTTGCCAATGCCTATTTTAATCTTGCGCTCGATAAAGGAAAAAGCGGTAAGGTCAGCGAAGAGGTTGAGTTTCTCAGGAAGGCGCGAAAGCTCGCTCCCAAGGACTCGCTCATAGGCGAGAATCTGGGTCGTGCGCTCTCCGACCTCGCCGTGCTCAAAGGCAAAGCCGGGGATCTGTCAGGTCAAATTGCACTCCTCAAAGAGGGGCTGAGCATCTCCCCTAAAGATCCCGTCACCAGGAAGAACCTTTCGGCTGCCTACAACAATTACGCGGTTGATCAAGCAACGAACTTGAAGGTCAAAGAGAGAATCGCCAATCTAAAAAAATCCATGAAGCTGGATCCCGGGAACAAATCGGCCAAGAACAATCTGAGCAATCTCCTCGTGAAAGAGGCCATACGGGAGTATACCCAGGGTTCCCGGGCCAACGCGGTGGATCTGCTGAAAAAAGCCCAAAAGGTCGATCCCGGAAACAAGGCGGTTCGCCGCAACCTGGCGGCCGTCTACCACAATGAAGCCCTCAAGAAAGGAGACGCGGGAGAGCACAAATCCGAGATCGGGCTTCTGTACAAGGCGCTCAAGCTCACCCCGTCCAATGACAAGATCAAAACGGACCTGGCCCTCGCGTACAACGACTATGCCGTCGACTATGGCAAAAAAGGTGACAGCATGCGCGAACTGCGCTATCTGAGGAAAGCTCTCGAGCTAGATCCCACGAACGAGGCAATCCGCGAAAACCTTGAACGGGCCCAGAAGAAGACAGCAGTGAGAAAGAAGCGAAGCAAAAAGGCGTCGAAGCAAAAGAAGCGGTGATCCCTGACCGAAAAGGGATTGGGCGATGCCTGCTGAGACGATAGCTTCGCTCTGTCGGCTGTCCGAATCTCTCCCGACTTCCGATTCCCCGAAACGCTCTGTACCCGCCGTTTTCTAAATGATTGGGGCGACATCAAGAGAGCTTCGGCTGTCATGCCGTGTTCACCGCGCGGCATGATGGATGCGTCGGAGAACGATGAAAGCGGGCAATCGTAATAGATTATTTGACATTTGGCACTTTAATCACTAAAATTAGAGTTTGTTATCCTGCATCCAATTGGTTTGCCAAGGGCCGCGAATGATTGCCAAATTTACGCGAAAGGACTTCTTGGAAGCCCTTTTCTCGGAATATTATCGTGAACACCGGGGATTCATAATGGTGAGGAGCGTCCGGCGAGGCGATCCGAAGATGAGCACGCGCTATTTCCCCAACATCGAGATCCTCGCGAAGGAACATTACGGCGAAGAACGGGACGTTTATTTCGGAATCTGTCCCCGGGAGAGGATGAAAGCGGAGAAAGAGCACATCCATTATCTGGTGGCGCTCTGGGCTGATCTGGACATCGGAGCGGAGGGGCATGAGGGGAAGAAGGCGTACTTCGAGGGCCCTCAGCAGGCCGCCAGGGCAATCAGAAGTTTTCCGCGTGCGCCCTCGATCATCGTCGAATCAGGCAGAGGCGCTCATCTCTACTGGCTGCTCAAGCAGGTGGAAGAAGTCACCGATCACGAGAAAGCTGAACATATCCTCAAAAACATTAACGAGCACCTTCAATGCGACACCGACACCAGCATGGACACCGCGCTCAGGCTTCCTGAGACCCTTAACACCAAGATTCCCGGCAAGCCGGTGCTCTGCGACGTGAAGTTCATCAACACCAACTTCCGTTATGCCCTTCAGGACTTCGAAAACCTCGGTCGTCGCGTAGTGGTGCCCGCGGGCCCGACTGCCGAAGCTCCCGATCCCCGCGCCGGGGCCATCGAAGGGGACGTGTCATCCGAATCGGTTGTGGTGGATGCCCCGACCGACAATGGCGAAGCTGCCAGCGTAGCCATAGACGGCTCGTTGGTGCTGGACGAAACCATTATCGACGAACTGATCGACGACATGTCGATGACGAATGTAGTGGCTGATCCTCTTGCGTCACAGGAGCCGTTGGGAATTCCTGAGGCCTCGCCCGCGGGAAATCCCGGTGGCAAGAGAGTGCCCGATTCCGGCCCGATAAGGACCGGAGGCGGTGCGCCGCGACCGCAGCGGCTTCAAACGGGTTATTTGGAAAAGCTGTCCTCATCACGGACCGACGTCGAAATTTCTCTCCTGGGATCGCAGACGCTGATAAACGGCACGCTCGTATGGAGTGAGAACGGGCTGATCGGGATAGAATCGGGTGACCATATTTACACCATCCCACTCTCCAGCATTGCCTTCATAAAAAGTAACGCACTATAGTTGACTTGCTCGGAGATAGATGCCGGCGCCAAGCGTTGACAGGTGTGCTTGGTCTGGCGGAACAGGGGGCTCAGAGTAGATGTTGAATATCGTCTGGCTCATTTTGCTTGTCGGTTCTGTTGCAGTGGCTGTCTTGACCGGCAATCTGAAAGAGGTGGTTGTTTCGGTAACGGAAAGTGCAGGGTCGGCCTTCAAATTGGCCCTGGGCTTCACCGGTATTATGGCACTGTGGCTGGGAATGATGAAAATCGCCGAGGAGAGCGGCCTGATCGCTCGTCTGACCCGGCTCATTGCACCTCTCATGAGATTTCTTTTCCCGAAGATTCCGGACGGACATCCTGCGCTGGCAAGCATGGCCATGAACATGGTGGCAAACATGTTCGGACTCAACAACGCGGCGACACCCATGGGAATACGGGCAATGAAGGACCTGGATAAATTGAACCCCTGCAAAGGGACCGCGTCTGACGAGATGTGCATGTTCCTCGCAATCAATACCTCCAGCGTTCAACTTATTCCAGCGGGTGCCATGGCCCTCCTGGCCGCGGGCGGTTCGTCCGACCCCACGGTCATCGTGCTCCCCGCGCTCATTGCAACCTGCGCTTCCACGGTGGTTGGAGTCACCTCGGCCCGGCTGTTCTCCCGTATGCGCCGCTTCGATCGACAGTCTCAAGAGGAATTACGTGATGATCGGCCTGTCTGAATTCTCCTCAACGGCATCCCACATTATTTTCCTATCCTTCCTTGTGGGAATCCCGGTTTATGGGTTTTTCAAAGGCGTGAAAGTGTACGAGTGTTTCGTAAAGGGAGCCCGTGAAGGGTTTGAGGTGGCGGTCCTCATTATCCCTTATCTGGTTGCCATCCTGGTGGTAGTCGGCATGTTTCGGACGTCGGGAGCAATGACCCTGATCGGGCAAGCCCTGCCCGGTGTGATGAATCAACTCGGCCTGTCCCCTGACGTGATCGGATTGGCTCTCATGAGGCCGTTTTCTGGAGGGGCCACTCTGGGGATACTTGGTGAAATCATTGCACGGCACGGTGCTGATTCATATCAGGCTCGTCTCGCCGCGGTGATGAGCGGCAGTACGGAAACCACCCTCTATGTTCTGGCTGTTTACTTTGGCGCGGTTTCGGTGAGTAGGACACGTTATGCGCTTCACGCGGGTCTTCTCGCGGATGTTGCAGGCATGTGTGCGTCAATACTGGTGTGTCTGCTGTTTTTCACGTAAGGCGGGTTTACGAAGAGAAGGTGGCGGAGAGAGAGGGATTCGAACCCTCGGTAAGGCTCAACACCCTACACTCGCTTAGCAGGCGAGCACCTTCAGCCACTCGGTCATCTCTCCGCACGGGACTGACGCTTACAGATTATGGAGACACCGCCCTGTTGTCAAGATGTTTCGGGGCTACGACCGCGGCGGATACGTCCGAAAACAGTCCTGCGGCACCTCGAGCAGAAAACGTGAAAACGTTACCGGGATAACGCTCCTGCTCCGATCCATGAGCATCTGGGGAGCAACCACGACGAGATTGTGCTTGGCCCTCGTCGTTGCGACGTAGAGCAACCGTCTCTCCTCTTCCATCTGTTCGGGAGAGTCGGTGGCCATGGGTGAAGGTATCCGGCCTTCCGCAGCCCAGATCAGTATGACCGTGTGCCACTCCAAACCCTTGGATGAATGAATAGTGGACAGCACGAGGGAATTCGACCTCGGAGCGGAATCGCTTCTCTCTTCGTCCGGGGGCTCAAGGGCCATATCGCTGAGAAAACGGTTGAGGCTCCCGTATGGAGCGGTGAGATCGGCGAGGTTTTCCAGATCTCGCATCCGTTTGGGATAATTGTCGTAATTGTCTTGGAGAAAGGGAAAATAGTACCGATTGATCTCTTCAACCTTTTCCGAGATCGGTCCCTGTTCGTTCCTGAGTTTGCTGATGAGGCCTATCAGGTCCTCAAGGTGGTGCCAATACTTTCGTTTTGGAGACACCAGGAGTGATGGGTCGGGAGGAATCCCGGCTTCGGCAATCTTTCGGGCAAGGTCAAGCGCGGTCTTGGGCCCTATGCCGGGGATAATTCTGAGTATTCGCGCCCAGCTCAGTCGATCCCTGGGATTGTGTAGCACCTTGAGGTGCGCCAGGACATCCTTGATGTGAAGGCTCTCGAGAAACTTGAACCCGCCGTACTTCACGTAAGGAATGGTATTGCGGGTAAGTTCCCCTTCAAGGTCAAAGGAATGGAATGCCGCACGAAAGAGGACCGCAATGTCTCGGAGCGGGATATCGTGTTCCTGTAACTCCTTGACACACATGACCACAAATCGGCTCTGGTCCCTTTCCGTAGGTGGCCGCGCGGCCAGGGGAAGCGGCCCTCCGTTCTTTCTCGTGTACAGTCTCTTCGCATACCCCACTGTCGCCCGCTCTATAATGTTATTGGTGACCGCGAGGATGGGAGCAGTGCTCCGGTAGTTTTCCTCGAGTTTTATGATTCGAGCGCCCGGGAAGAGGGTCGGGAATTCAATAATATTGCGAAAATCAGCTCCCCTGAAAGAATAGATGCTCTGTGAATCGTCGCCAACCGCCATCACGTGGTCGTGCTCGCAAGCCAGGAGTCTCAGCATTCGAGCCTGGAGATGATTCGTGTCCTGGTATTCATCCACCAGAATATGCTGCCATCTTCTCGAGATCTGCCTGCAAACAAGTTCATCCTTTTCCATGACCCGAATGGCATTAACGAGAAGG
>JARRRG010000115.1:0-9063 GCA_037380965.1 Deltaproteobacteria bacterium | reverse complement strand
CCAAATCTTGACGCGCCGGGGTTCTTTGAGGCATAACACCATGTGTCCAGTCACGCGCGATAGAGGGTTCGACTGGAGAGTATTTACGATTATAATGGGGGGTGACAGGAAGAAGGGATATCGACGTAATCTTCTTCCAACCCGCGGCGACTTAACCCGACCGCGGCATGAAAAGGAATCAAAGGGGAGTCAGCCCCCAGATGAGCGACCTTTTTGAAAAGTGCTACTCCTTCAACCGGGACACCGAAGCCAAGGCCGGGGGATACTACCCGTATTTCACAGCGATCTCTCGACTTGATGGTCCTCACGTCACGGTGAACGGCCGCGATATGATCATGATCGGCTCCAATAATTATCTGGGGCTGACGAATCATCCCAAGGTGAGGGCGGCCGCGTTGAAGGCCCTGGAAGAATATGGGACAAGTTGCTCGGGCTCGCGATTTCTTAACGGGACCATTGAGCTGCACGAGCAATTGGAGGACGAGCTCGCCCGTTTCATGGGCAAAGAGTCCGCACAGGTCTTCTCCACCGGCTTTCAAACCAATCAGGGCGTGATTGCTCCACTCGTCGGTCGTGGAGACACCGTCATCATTGACCGTCTCGTCCACGCCAGCATCGTAGATGGGGTGCGGCTTGGCTTTGGCAAAATCCGGCGCTTTCAGCACAGCGATGTGGAGTCTCTGCGGAGAAATCTCGAGGTGAGTCGGAACTCCGGAGGGATTCTGGTGGTCGTCGACGGTGTCTACAGCATGGATGGGGATCTCGCCCCGCTGCCCGAAATCATTGCCGCGGCCAAGGAATACGATGCTCGGGTTATGGTGGACGACGCCCACGGCATTGGAGTTTTGGGCGAGACCGGCAGAGGGTCCCTGGAGCATTTCGGTGTCATGGACCAGGTGGATCTCGTAATGGGGACATTTAGCAAGTCCCTCGCGTCTCTTGGCGGTTTCGTCGCCGGGGACGACCGGGTGATTTCGTACATCAGGCATCATTCACGGGCATTGATCTTTTCCGCGGCTATGCCGCCCGCGGCCATAGCTGCTGTTCAGGCGGCACTGGAGGTGATTAATACGGAGCCCCAGATCCGAGAAAACCTGTGGCGAAATACCAGCTTTCTCCTTGAAGGATTCAAGGCCGCCGGATTCGACACGGGGCAGACCGAGACACCTATCATCCCATTAATTGTCGGGGATGACCTCCGCACGCTGCTTTTCTGGAAGCGCCTGTTTGAAGAAGGACTTTTCACCAACTGCGTGCTCGCTCCCGCGGTGCCGCAAGGGCAACAGAGGATCAGGACGAGCCTGATGGCGACCCACGGCCTGGAGGATCTGGAAAGGGTGGTCGAGATCACCTCGCGTGTGGGCAAAGAAATGGGAATAATTCCTTGATGGAGTCTGGGAAATGAGAGTGACAGATGCAGTGATCAATCGATGGGCCGGATATCTCCTTTTCACAATGGTATCGTGCCTCGTTCTGGCAATGTCTGCCTCTCAAACCGGATATGCCGACGAGCGAGGTTTTTCTGAAAGCACCGTCCGCGGGCGAGAGGTTGCCGCGCAACCGGCTTCGCTGCCAGGAACCTATATGGTGGCGCAGCAAACTCCGAAAAAAGAGCCTGTGACGCCCGGACGCACGATGACCACGGAGGAACGCGTCAGAGCAATTGAGCAAATGCTCCAGAAGGTGAAGAAGACCGGCGAGAGAGCTGAAATCCGTAGCTACCAGAACAAGATGATGGGACGGGAACTGGTGAGATTGGTGAGAGCGGCCGTCGTGGTCCTTGTGGTGATAGCCGCGGGATTTCCCGTGATCATTTGGCTCCTGAGCCGAAAGAGAATTCTCGGCCTTTCAAGCCTTTCCTCGGAAGTGGCCGCGACGCTGGTAGTGGTCGAGGAGCGCCAGGCCAAGCTCGCAAATATCTTGAAGGATTTGCAGGGGGAGATTGATTACGTTCACTCCATGTCAGTCCCGGACCTCAAGAAGTTGATCGATCAGGCCGAGAAGTACATCGAACAGAATAAGAAGGACCTCGATAGGGCCGGCGTTCCGCGGCAAACCGAGCAAGACTCGGGTGACGGACCCGGTGCGAAGTCGCGCTAACTCGTCGCGGAGTCGACGGAATCTCGAGCTCTTGCGGAGGGGGACGCGTGAGTGCCGCTTTGATGCAGGTTCTTCAGTCGCGTCCGAACCCCCTATGACCCTGTCGCGTGCGACGGTGATGTCCCATTCCCGCCGCGGTTTCGAAGAAGCAACGCGAAGAGCACCGACCCTTCCACGCGGTCCTGTAGCGGGGGGACGCGGGATGGACGATCCGAATACGAGGGGCACTTGTGCTCACACCCTCACCCCGGGAGATTCGTGACAGGGGGCCCCTGTGCACCCTTTGCTTCGCGAGTGTCGACACGCCCTCGCTCTGATCTGCGATCAGGCGTCCTGCTATAATCTACTGCTGCAGCCGGGTATCAAGGGTCAGGGAAGAATCGTGACGGGCGTTCCAAGAGGCACCGTTGCGAAGAGTTCCTCGATCTCAAAATTCCACAACGCTATGCATCCATCGGTCCAATTATGCGGCTTGGGGTAGAGAAGCGCCACCCATCTTCGCTGGTACTCATTGCTCGGATAGCCATGGATCCCCACCCAGCCTCCGAGCTTGGTGTTCCACGGTGGAGGTTTGCCCTCCCGTATTTTGCTGATGATCGCATCCCTCGTATCGAGAGATATCAAGCCTTTTTCAAACGCATACTGGGCATCGTCCTCCCCAGGGTAGCTGATTCGAAAACGGCTCGACGCGCTCTTCATGCAAATATAGTAGTTCCCTTCAGGCGTCTTTTTGTCTCCCACAAGGCTCTTGCGCCCTTCCGGGGCAATGCCCAGGACAACCCGGTAGCTCTTCACCCTGACGCCGTTTTCACGAAGCTCGAGAAGTTGTTTACTCTTGTGAATGACGATCTTGTACGCGCCAGCGCTCGACGGATGGCCTCCCGACCAGCAGATCCGGCTCGAGGAGAGCATACACGTCAGAGCAAGCAGCGCGGCGAAGGCGACCACTCCCGGAGGAAACACGTAATTCTTTTTCAATCGTTGACCAAGAGAAAACATGACTGAAACCGGTCGCACCACCTGTCGATCAATAGAGAGATTACGCTATTAACATATCGAAATAGTTGGCTAAAGTCAAAACAAAAAGCCAGCCCGAGATCTATCGGATGCAAACTCCTCATGGAATATGACCGGTCCGGTACCTGAGCATAATCGACGATAACCATGCGCCTGAACAGGAGAGACTCCTGAATGGTGCGGCATCACTCTTCCGCGTGCAGGACGCCTCGGAGTGTAATCCTCGAGATCCCATGACGTTTACCCCGATTCACCCTGTTGTGTCGCCTCCTCCAATGTCTGGAACAGCGTCCGTGCCCCTTCCGACAGGGCCCCCTGATTCTCATAGAAGACGTCCTGTACCGTGACGCCTTTGCCATGATACATTTCGTTGGCCGCGATATCGGGTGCGAGAACCGCGCCCGCAAGAGAAACTCCCGCGAAGAGGCCTTTGGATCTCGAATAAGAAAGGATCCCCGTGTTCAATCGCATATCCGTTTCCGCGGCAGCTTGCCGCCCAACAGGTCCCACGGCTACGGCAACGTCCGCGCCCAGGATCAATTGATCCTCAAGAAGTCCTTGCACACCTTGCTCGCTCATTACGAGGAGGATGAGGTCCGTGAACTGTGCCCCGGCTTGAAATCCGATGCTCGCGCCCCGAATCGTGAAGAAAACGGGTCTCGTCCACTCCCCGGTATTCTCGTCCCGCCGAAGAATTACCCCATTGCCGTAACTGACGCCAATCACCACACCCGCCTTGACCACCCCGGGAAAGACAGCCAAGCCGCGACATCGCTGGAACAGATCTTTCGGAATCCCCCGGTCCGGCATTTGCAGGACGCTCTTGAGTACCTGATTGCAGGCGAGGATGCGTCGGTCCAGCTCGCCCAGAGAAAGGGCCATGGAATCCGGGGACACGACGAGCCCCGCGCTCATCAGGATCATGGCAAGACCGACAATCCGTTTCATTCCGGTTCTCACTTCCCGTTCAGTGCTTGAAAGCTCGCTGATGAGTGAACATCATGGTGACCGGAGGTCGTGCCTCGTTGCACGCCTGGATCGATTCGAAGTCTCGTTCGGACCCCCCAGGATGCACAATGGCTGAAACCCCTTCTCGTATCCCGACATCTACTCCGTCACGGAAGGGGAAGAACGCGTCAGAGACCATGACCGCACCGACAAGACCTGCCTTGCTTTCGGCTGTTTCCGCGTCGATCTCTTTGCAAGCCCGTTCATCCGAGAGCTCGTTGTAACCCACACCGTGACGCTCGTAACAGAGTCGATCCCGGTATTTGGTATATGCCTTCACCACCGCGAGCTGGGCCACGCCGACCCGGTCCTGTTCGCCGGTTCCGATGCCAACGGTGCACCGATCCTTCACATAGATCACCGAGTTGGAGCTGACACCCTGCTCCACCGCCCATCCGAACAGCATATCCCGGACTTCTCTTTCCGTAGGGGCGCGTTCGATCACGTACTCGTCGCCTCGGTATGAAGCTTTCGCGAGTGTGAGGTCCTCGGGCTTCAGGATCGCGTTGATCGGCGACTGCTGCACGACGATTCCTCCATCCATGAGCGATTTGAAATCTACAAAGCGGAGGGTCTGGTATTGCTCGAGTTTGTCCATTCGAGGTATAGCCAGGATACGGAGATTCTTACGTTTCTGAAGCAGCTCAAGTGACCCTTCCTCATAATCCGGGGCTGCCACGACCTCCAGATAGTTCTGCGATATCAATTCCGCGGTACCCAGGTCCACGGCCCGGTTGAAAACGGCTGCACCCCCAAACGCCGCGATCCGGTCGGCCATGTTGGCCCGGTCATAGCTTCGGGTGAGGGATTCATCGACCGCGACGCCGGACGGATTATTATGCTTCATAATGGCGCAGGCAGGCTCTTTCATAATAAATTTCAATATGTTCAAGGCATTATCAACATCCGTCAAATTGATCTTGCCAGGATGCTTACCCGCCTGGATCATCTCGGATTCGGTAAGTGAGCTCACCAAACCACGGCCGGAACCTATGAAGGTGCACTCGCCCAGAGCAAGGTTGCCCCGTACCAATTCGTACAATGCGGCTTCCTGGCCGGGATTCTCTCCGTACCGGAGGCCTTTCTCTATGAGATTCCCGTCAGAATCCGGAATCTTCCATGTCCTCTTTCTGTATTCAAGAGTCTGATCTCCGAACGTGATCTTCATCGATTCAGGGAAATGATCGGCCATCACGGTCTTGTACTTCTTCTTAATGTCCTCCATCGAGCAACCTCCTCATCCTCGAACCTTAGCATGGATTCTGCCGAAATCGCACCAGTTTCTTTGAGCCGGAACCGGCGCCGATCCCGGTCTGAACGACGTGCCTGGTGCCATTCTTTCCGTTCGACTATGAGTCCGACCTATTGATATGAGCCCGATGCATTGGTCCGACCATGGTCAACCAGATATCCCCCGGGTCGGTCAACCGGAGAAGCGAAGACCCGGTACCGATGCTTCAGGAAGCCTTCCAGTCCGAGGGCTCCATTTCAACGCAGGATAGCATTCGCTTCATCGCACCGCGTCCCTACGGCTCCGAAGAGGTCCCCCTTTTGGGGGCCGACCCCAGTATGCTATAGTCATGCCGGTCGGGCGCACGTGTGCTGGACAGCACGCGATTCACAGCGTCGGATCAGTTCCCCGACTTCATCAGTCTCCGAAAAAGGCCCTTGACCCTGTGGAGCACTGGAGTCTGCTCATTAGAAGCCTGCGGACGAGGAAGGGATGAACAGAGTAATGCCACGTTCGAGGGAGCGGCTTTCATGAAAAAGCGCGGATGGGTGTTTTCCTGGTTGGTCATCTTTGTTGCCGGCTTCATCGCGGGTATCGTTTTCTCCGCGTGGAGGCTTGATATCGTAGGAGGGCTTTCCGCACCTCCGTCACAAAGTGCATCAGGAACAACCGAAAGCCAGCGAGAGAAACGAATGGCGGGCCTCGAGAAAATGCTGAGCGAGGACCCCGGTAACGTCAAAGCCCTTATCCAGCTCGGCAACGATTACTTCGACTCCGGCAGGTATCAGAAAGCCGTGGAGCTCTACAAGAGGGCCCTCAAGGTCCAGCCTCGAAATACGGCTGTGCTGACTGACCTTGGAGTCAGTGTCCGTAAGATGGGAAAACCCCGACAGGCGGTGGAAGAGTTTCAGAAGGCCCTCCAAATTGATCCGAACCAACCGGTGGCGCTTTTCAATCTCGGAATCGTTTATCGTGACGACCTCAAAGACCTGCCTGCCGCACTCAAGACATGGGAACGCTTTCTTGAAACGGCAGGAGATGCCCCTTATACGGTCATGGTCCGTCCGTGGGTGAAGCAGCTCCGGGAGAAGCTCGGTTCCACGGGATCGGCAAAGAAATAGGAGCATGCGATCGCGGGGGCTGCGCGCGCTCGTCGATGAGACCCGTTGTCCAGACCTGCCGTGTTCCGAAGCGACCACGCGCGCGAGCATGACCGTTAATCACCATGAGCGCGGATCCTACCGGATGGTGGCGCCGGCCTCTTTGAGGAAGGAGTCGCGGCGTCCCAAAGCCCCGGACTTGAACGCACGCCGTGAAAACAGGTGCCTGCCGGGCCTCGAGCCCGCTCCACCCCTGAACGTGTCAGGCTATTCCGCGAGCCTATGGAGGAGAAAATCCGTGAGTGCGGCCAACCCGTGGGTAGGCATATAGTTGCTGGCCGAAACATCGTACAGGATTTTGCTGTAGGACGGAAATTCCTCATCGGCTTTCCAATTGATCAGCGCCACGGGAAGCCTGGGAAAGAGGTGAAAAAGGAAGCCCTCGTCTCCCAGATTGAGAGGTTTGCCTCCCCACTTGAGAGCTCGGACCATACGCTCCTCATCCGGGAAAGAGAAAAATCTGTCCATTGCCTCGGTCGTTGACTTCGCGAAGTGGGCGCCCAAAAAGGCTCCGAACTGCAGAGAACGGCAGTCGATCCATTTCCCCATCACCCTTACGGCAGTTCCCTGATTCTCGGCTGCCGTAACGAGATGATGGAGCATAAGAACCTTCAGCGGGAGCGTGTCTATCACCTCGTGTCCGGCCCGGACCCGATAGGGAAGCAGATCCAGTTCAAACCAGCTATGAAGAAACGGGACCTCGATCCGGGGCACTCCGTCCGAACGGTAACTCGAATCCGTCTGTTCGGCGATGGTCAGCGGATCGATCCGTTTCACCTTTTGCACCAAATCCTGGTACGCCTTATCCAATTCTTCCACGTTCTTGCCCGTAATCGCTCGCTCCAGCCACATCGTGTATTCATCCGGCGGCAGCACGTCACCTCCAACGTCCGTTGAGACCTTAGTGAACCTGTGAGCATGGTGTATCAGACACCGGCGAAGGCATCCGCGGTCAGACCGGACCGCCTCGAGTCCTGTCACCGGACAGAATCTCCGGAAGGCCACGCCGTACGTCTTCTCCATTCCTTCGGTAAGGATAGCAGTTGAGCGAAGGAGAGGCAAATCAGCAGGCGGTTTCTCTTTTCGAGAACATGTGCGGTCTCCCCATCGTGATTAACCCGCGCACAGAACCGCACCATCTACCTCCTCACTTGTCCGTCGCTGAACCTGCCGGGTGTCGGGCGGATAGAGTCGCTGTCAGAATGAGTTTGGCGCGTGACGGCTCGAGCCGTTCAGGGGTGAGATTTCCATCCCAAGAAGGAGGTGATTCTATTACATGCATTAGTTTAATTATAAAAACAGGTAGGTTAAGTTAAATACCTAATGTAACCTAAGCACTTCAGATAATTCAATTTCCCGGTTGACAGCTCATCTCCGCTATGTTATTATTTTTTTGTTACTACCAAAAATTTTGAGGCTGGTTGTTCCGAGTGATGGAGACGCCACTCGGGGCCAACGGTAATGTGCTGAGAAACTCGGCGGCTCCTTTGGGCAAACTTGGATCGGCAACGTTTGTCCAGACGCCGAAATGTTATGCGCATGGTGCGCCCAGGTCACGTGTCAGCTCCTGAAGTGTGGGGTATTGAGACAGGAATTGACGCGACAACGGGGAACCGCAACCGATCTTCCGGTTCCGTCCCGGTGCGCGACCTTGCATTTATGCCGGTATGTACCGGCTGTTTTTCTGAGGGTGAGGTATGGTTACACGTTCGACTTGTGTGTTGGTTCTGCTGGGTTTTTTCGTTGTTGGTGCCGGGTTGCAAGCGCCGGTTTTTGCGGCTTTTTCTTGGCCCCCAGGGCTTGCCGCATCGTTGCACGGCTCCATAGGCTCATCGTCTGGCGGTCCCCAGTACGTTCAGTCGGTTTCTCTTCGGAAGTATGTGAACAGTTTCACGTCGTATCAATTTCCCAATCCCTATCCACCCAATCAGGACCCGCTCAGTCATCTGGAATTTCCCATTGACCAATGGTTCCTCGGGTTAAGGATCGGGTACAATGACCGATGGTGGTCAGCGCAGTGTGAGGGTTGGACAAACGTGAGCCGCGAGAGCGGGTCGAGAATGCAGGACAGCGATTGGGATGACGAACAACGGCCCAATCAAAAAACCATCTTCAGCGAGTCCAAGTGCCGATTGAACGAAGGCCGGCTCATCGACGCATGCGTGGCTTTAGGACCAGCGCTGAAAGAATTGTTGAATCTCCGGCCGGTGGTCGGGTACCGCTATCAACGTTTCCATTTTACGACGTACGATGGATTTCAGGCGGAATTAGCTGGCGATGCGGGGAATCTCCCCGGAGACGGTATCGAATTCGAGCAAACATTCTACCATATCTATTTTGGTGCCAAGATTAACGACCGGTTGGTTCTGGCCACCTTATCCGATAGACTTCCCGAGATTCAATTGCTCCTCCAGATCGACTATGCCGGCGTGGTCGCAAAAAATGAAGATCTCCACCTCTTGAGAATCGGTGACCGCGTCACCACTCAGAATACCAGAGGACATTGCTGGCACGCGGCATTTGGCGCGGGTATCAAAATCCAGGACA
>JARRRG010000114.1:0-6336 GCA_037380965.1 Deltaproteobacteria bacterium | reverse complement strand
ACGCATGGTTTGCCCATACCACGGGCCACAACCGCAGCGTGAGAGGTCTTGCCGCCTCGACTGGTGAGGATTCCCTGCGCGGCAAAGAAGCCGTGAATGTCCTCGGGCTTGGTTTCCTCCCTGACGAGTATCACCTTTTCTCCGGCCCGACCCCGCGCTTCGGCCGTATCCGCGTCAAACACGCACCTTCCCGATGCCGCGCCGGGCGAAGCCGGAAGCCCCTGAGCCACGGGCTCAGCTTCGAAATTGGGATCCAAGCCCGGGTAGAGGAGCTGTTCAAGATGCTCCGGGTCTATTCTCAGAAGGGCTTCTTCCTTGGTGAGCAGTCCCTCGGAAACCATTTCCGCTGAGGTGCGGACCATGGCCGTCGCGTTCATTTTGCCATTACGGGTTTGCAGGCAGTAGAGGGTGCCCTTTTCAATCGTGAACTCGAAGTCCTGGATCTCCCGGTAATGCTGTTCCAGTCTGTTGCGCAGCTCTTCCAACTGGGTGTACAGCGCGGGCATTTCCTCGGCCATGGCCTGGATCGGTCTGGGCGTGCGGATTCCCGCGACCACGTCTTCACCCTGTGCGTTCACGAGATATTCGCCGAACATCTGGTTTTCACCCGTGGCGGGGTCCCGGGTGAAGCCGACGCCGGTACCGCTGTCATTTCCCATATTTCCGAAGACCATGGCCACCACATTGGCCGCGGTTCCGTTGGCCATCTCTGGGGTGATCTTGAATTCACGCCGGTAGTCGACAGCGCGCTTACCCATCCAGGAGCCAAAAACCGCTTTGATCGATATGGAGAGTTGGTCGTACACGTCTTCAGGAAAGGACCGTCCTGCCTTTTCTGCGAAGACTTTCAGAAACAGTTCGCAGACCTCTTTGAGATTTTCCGTGGTCAGGTCCACATCCGACGCCGCGCCGGCCTTCACTTTGACGGCATCGAGGGTCTCGTCGAAAAACTCATCCCGTATGCCCAGCGCGACCTTGCCCAACAACTGGATGAAACGGCGATACGCGTCGTAACCGAAGCGCTCGTTACTCGTCTGCCGGATGAGCCCCTGCAAGGTTTGCCCGTTGAGCCCGAGATTGAGGATGGTGTCCATCATGCCCGGCATAGACAGCGATGATCCTGATCGAACCGAAACCAGCAGCGGGTTGTCGGGATCGCCGAAGCCTTTGCCTGTAGCCGCTTCCACCGCCCGCACATGCTCGATCACCTCATCCATCAGCCCGTCAGGTAGATCATTCGTTGGTGAGTCGAGGTAGGCGAGGCACGCGTCAGTGCTGATTACGAATCCCGGCGGGACGTTCAGGCCTATCTGAGTCATTTCACAGAGATTAGCTCCTTTACCTCCCAAGAGCTTCTTGTTCTTCCCGTCCCCTTCCTCAAACGAGAACACGAATTTTTTGCTCATGTCACTCCTCATAACCTTCTGAATGTGAATAGTTGTTGTCAGAAATCCTTTCCCAGCCGAAAATATTTCGAACCAGCGACGCCGGGGCAAAACGCTCGCAATCTTCCCCGAGGAATGAGGCAAGGTGAGGGGGGCCACGAGAGAAAGCAGGAATTAGTCCGATCGCTCTGCTCGTGGAGGTGGAACGATCCCGGCTGCGTTATCTGTGGCGCTCCATGATTCCTCGAGGGGCGAATCCCACAATGTGTACCCACTAATCACGCACAAAGAGCTCGCTTGCTCGGCTCAGATAACAATGTCACGATCGGAAACCTAATACTATATTTTTAACAGAAGCGACGGCACTATTGCAAGATCATAAGTGATACCGCGGCCGGTGAGCGCAGGAGGCCACATGACCGCGGCAACCCTCCCTCGGCCTGCCGTGTTGTTCGGAGGTGACTCGAGAGGGCCGTCAGACTCGGAACTTCACCGATGGGAACAGCTCCCCGACGGTATGCGGGAAGAAGAGAGCGGCCATGAAGTTGTCCATGTATGAGGGATCTTCGGACAGTTCTACGTTGGTCATGTTGCGGGCGATCGCCTTGGCCTGTGCAAAGAGGCGTCGGTCCAAAGCCGCGAGGCGTGCGCCTTTCAATGAGCTGTTGCCAATAAAGGAGAACTTATCCCGAGGGATGTCCGGCAGGAGGCCGATCGTGATTGCGTGATTGAGATTGATGAAACTGCCGAAAGCGCCGGCGATGATCACTCGATCCAGGGCATCGACGCTGAGGCCGATTTTACTCAGCAGGCAGGTGTACCCGGCAAACATTGCTCCCTTGGCCCTGATGATATTGTCCAGGTCCACCTCAGTGAGGACGATATCCTGATCCAATCCACTCTCGGGGGCCCGACAGATCACATACTCCGATCCACTTCTTCCGTCCCGCACCCTGTCCGAGTCCACGTCCGACGAATATTTTCCGTTCTGAGCGAGTATGCCGATTTTGAGCATTTGGGAAACAATATTGATTATCCCGGATCCGCAAATGCCGCGCGCCGGCCGGGTATCGATAGTCTTGATCATGGGTTCCAGCGTCTCAGGGTCGATGAGTATCTCCTCGATGGCTCCGGGTGCCGCTCTCATTCCGTACTCGAGGCCTCCGCCCTCGAAAGCCGGCCCGGCCGAGCATGATGCGGTCATGAGCAGCTCTCTGTTTCCCGCGACAATCTCGCCGTTGGTCCCTATGTCGATGAAGAGGGTCATTTCATCCGAATCCCACATGCCGGTGGCGAGCACTCCGCTGACGATGTCTCCTCCGACATAGGACGCCACACCGGGAAAGACCCGCACGAAGGTGTCGGGAGTCATATCCAGGCCCAAGGCCGATGCAGGGACGGGGTCGATGTTCTGGGCCACCGGCACGTACGGCGATTCCCTCAGGTACTTGGGATAGAGCCCGAGGAAAAGATGCGTCATGACCGTGTTTCCCGCGGCCACCATGTAATCCACGTTTTCGCGCGTCTGCCCGCTCTGTTGGAGCACATCGGCTATGATTTCGTTGAGACCCTTTGCCACCTCCTTCTGAAGCCTTTCCAGACCGTCCTTTTTGAGGGCAAAAACAATGCGGCTTATCACGTCGTCGCCCATCGAAATCTGGGGGTTGTACCGGGACGCTCGCGCCAGAACCTCGCCGGTCTCCAGGTCGATGAGCTCTCCCCAGAGGGAGGTGGTTCCAATGTCAACGGCGAGTGCCGTGGGATGGGACCGGACATGTCCGGGCAGAACGCGGCGCAGGCGATATACATTGCCGACGGTATTGGGGAGATCTTCCACCTGAACGCACGCGGTGAGCTTCCATTCATCTTCTCGCGCGACCCTCGGAATCTCCTTGAGGACATCGAAACGAGCCGTCACGGGAGTCATCTCATGATCCATCCTCAGGGTGCGCATGATTCGCTCGTAATCGCTGACATTGTCCTGGGCGGTGGGGATCGCGGCTTCCATGAGTACCCGCACGGCCATGGGGGTGATTTCCGGCACGATGGGTGATTCCATCGGCGTTGCGGTCAAGCGCATTCGCTCGGCTTCGTCCCTGGGAATCACTTTACGGCCGACCTTGGCCTCGGGGACCTCTACCGTGATATCTCCGGTGAGCCTGGCCTGACACGCCAGTACATACCCTTCAGCCCGTTCGTGGGCATCGAGCTTCCCTATCTGAAGTGTTTCAACCGCCCCTTCCGTGATTTTGACCTTGCATTGACCGCACGCGCCTGTACCACCACATGCAGCGGGGATGAACACCCCGGCCTCCAAGGCTGAGTCGAGGAGTAATCGTCCTATCTCCGCTTCTATCGTCACATTGTCGGGAAGAAACGTAACCTGAGCTGTTTGCAACGCGTGTCCTCCGGGACCCGGCAACGCGGGTTATGATTTCTTGTATTGGCCACCTTCTCAGAAAAATAGTATATTAACACCGGGCATGGCTTTGTCAAAAGAGTCTGCACGCCCAAAACGGAGGTGAGGACAATACCTGCAGGCACTCAGCCGCCTGCCACCATGAAACGGACAGGTACCATGGGCTTGAAAGTCTGCGAAATTTACAAGAGTATTCAGGGCGAGTCCTCGTATGTGGGCCTGCCCTGCACATTTGTTCGTCTTTCCGGCTGTAACCTCCGCTGCCTCTATTGCGACACCACGTACGCGCTGGAAGGGGGAGAGGAGAGGTCCATTGCGCAAATCCTGGAAGAGGTAGACCCGCACAAACAAGATCTCGTCGAGATCACCGGCGGCGAGCCCCTCTTTCAGGAAGAGACCCCCCTGCTGGCTTCTGCCCTGTTGGAACAGGGATGCACCGTCCTGGTGGAAACGAACGGGTCCCTCGACATATCAGTGCTACCCGAGCACACGATCCGGATCATGGACATAAAATGCCCTTCCAGCGGAGAGAGCGACAAGGTGCTGTGGGAGAACATTTGGAAGCTTACCAAGTCCGATGAGGTCAAGTTCGTGATCGCAGACCGTCACGACTACGAGTGGGCGCGAGGGATTATCCGGGACCGCTTCGAGATTGCACGGACAAGAATCCTGTTGTCCACGGTCTTTGGCGAACTTCCTCCCCGCAATCTTGTTGAATGGATGCTCGAGGACGGTTTGCAAGCCAGATTCCAGGTGCAGATTCACAAGCTCATATGGCCTCATGACGCCCGGAGGGTCTAGGGCGATTCCTGGTAGCCCCCCCTTTCCGTGGAGAGCGGTTCCGCGTCACAGCGCTCTCGCGCGGCTGACAACGGCAGTCGGCCGATGATGTCTGTGAGCAAGGATACGAAGCGCGCGGGCCCGGTCTATCTCCTGCCGGTAAATTTTCTCACCCGTTCCGATCGCGTCGAAGGTCTAAAGGATTGCTGATGGCTCCCAAAGCGGTTGTTCTTCTCAGCGGCGGTCTCGATTCGACTACCACCATGGCGATCGCTCGTTCGGAGGGGTATGAGGTCTATGCAATCAGCTTCAACTACGGACAGCGACACCTCGTGGAATTGCAGGCGGCGGAGCGGGCCTCACCAAGGCTCGGCGCAAAGGAGCACCTCGTGGTCGAGGTGAATCTCAGGCGAATCGGAGCCTCCGCGCTGACCTCGGAAGAAAACGTGCCCAAAGACCGCACCCTGCCAGATATAGGCCGGGAGATACCCTCCACCTATGTGCCCGCCCGAAACACGATCTTTCTTGCCCTTGCGCTTGCCTGGGCCGAAGCTCTCCGGGCCCGGCACATTTTTATCGGGGTGAATGCCCTGGACTATTCAGGATACCCCGATTGTCGACCCGAATATATCGAGGCATTCGCCAAGATGGCAAACCTCGGCACCAGAGCCGGCATAGAAGGTCGAGGCTTTGAGTTCCACACCCCATTGATCTCCATGACCAAGTCCGAGATCATCCGCCGCGGTCTCGAGCTGGGAGTCGATTACTCGCTCACCCACAGTTGCTACGATCCATCTCCTGACGGAAAGCCCTGCGGACGATGCGATTCGTGCGTGCTCAGAGAAAAGGGGTTCCGTGAGGCCGGGGTTGACGATCCGCTGGCGCAATCATAGCCGAAACGCGTTTATTCACACTGACGGTCTCTCTCGGTGATGCGGTTTTCCTCTTCACGCTCCGATAGTGTTCGCATCAGCGGCGCGGGCCCGGTTTGGCTGCGAGGATCATTCGACGGTCCGTCCGGAGTATTCACTGACGTTTGTTCCACGGCCATTTGCCTGAATCGCTCAGGGTCGAGCAGTCTATGAATACGGAGCTCGGGCTCCCGGCGAGCCCGGACGACAAGCGACCCGTAACCAAGCGCTCTGCCGACAGCCCCCTGGGTTACCACGATCTCCTCGATTCTTGAAAGCTCCGTATCAATCAATTTCCCTTTGAAGAATCCGACTTTTCCAACGATCCGTTGGTCGGTCACTGCCATTTCGGAGATAAGGTAGTCGATGACTGACGCGGCCACCCAGATCGAGGCAAAGCCCATCCAGAGCTGCCCGAGCAAGGCTAGACCGGCGGTACGGCTCAAGGCGGTGACGGGAACCGAGAGAACGACAAACAGCAACGGCCACAGCGCGACGATCCAATGGAGCTTGGCGCGGTACACCAGTTGTTCGTTGTCCCTGAGAATGCTCTCGATATATTCCGACAATCAGCACCTCGCGGAGAGTGATCGCGTGCGGTCGACGCGGCAGCCGGACCGGGCGGGTTCGTGCACGCCATGGTATTCCCTCTGTCACGCCGCGGTCAAGGGGAGGCCTGAAATATCCTTGACTTGACGTGTCCGGCTCGCTAATCTCAAGCCGGTAGGCGCGACGTTTGCTTAATAGGGAAGCCGGTGAGAATCCGGCGCGGTCCCGCCGCTGTAACCGGGGACGAAGCTCGTAGCAGCCACTGCCTCCAAGCCGGAGGTGGGAAGGTTCG
>JARRRG010000113.1:0-6346 GCA_037380965.1 Deltaproteobacteria bacterium | reverse complement strand
GCTGCGAGCTCAATGACCGTTTCGGGCTTGATCCACGTCGGGCGGGGCACCACTTCCGCGACTCGCGGCTCATCGGTGGTAAGCGTGCCCGTTTTATCGAAACAGATGCAATCCGTGGCCCCAAAACGCTCCATGTACAGACCACCCTTGACCAGGATCCGATTGCGGGCCGCGTTGGCCAGTGCAGCCGAAACCGCGGTCGCGGCAGCCAGCACTGTGGCACAGGGGCATGCCATGACCAGGTACACGGCCAATGCCTTGGCCAGATCTCGCGTGACCACGAGGGTCGCTCCGGTGACCGCCAAGCCCACCGTCGTAAGCCGCTGGGCCAGCACGTCGGCTTTCTTTTCAGCCGGGGCCCTGTTTGCGAGTGACTCTTCGACGAGGCGCCCTATGCGGGCCAGGTACGTTTCATGCCCGACTTTCTCGGCCTCGATGCGAACCATGCCCTGTTGCACTACCGTCCCGGCCAATACGCCGTCACCCGGCACACGCCGCTCCGGTTCCTTCCGGCCGGTTATGTGAGCCTCGTCCACCAGAGCCTCACCGCGGGTGACCGCTCCGTCCACCGGTATTTTCCCACCGGCCCGTACGACCACCGTGTCACCGTGCCGTACCTCCTCGACGGGAATCTCCACTTCGACGCCGTCCACGAGCACGAATGCATTCCGTTCCGAAAGCTGGAGAATCTCGCCAATTGCCCGGCGGGACCTGTCCGCGACATAGCCTTCGGCCATCTCGCCGATCGCCCTGACCCAGATCACTTCGAGAGCCGTTGCAGGCTCGCCCGCGGCTATAGCAAGGCCCGATGCGCTCGCGAGGAAGGTATTGAGGGTCACGATCTTTCCCCCGTGGAGATCGGAGAGCGCGCGACGGAAAAGAGGCAGCCCGCCGATAATCGTGACGAGGGTAACCAATGCTTGACTGACCGGCGATCTCTGGACAATCGTCCGCACAAGGTAATACGCAAGGAACCCGGTGAGCCCCATTGCCGTGGCAACGCGCGTCACAGCCGACCCTGAGCGCTCGCCTTCTCGATCGCGGCCGAGGTCCGGGCCCGGATCGAGGCTCGCGGAGCGAACCGTGGTGCTCTCTATGTTGTCCAGTCCCTCGTTGAGCAGTTCGAGGATTGCCTGAGGCCGAGTGACTCGGGGATCGTAATACAGAATCACACTACCGGTGTGTGAGCGGGCCTTGGCATCGCGTACCTCATCCTGCCGCGCGAGGAAGCGCGCAAGTGCGTGTGCACGCTCCTCGGAAAACCGTATGGCCCTGACTTTGACCCTCAGCCTTCCCCTGGCGGAGTGACAGACGAGGTAATCGCGCTGCACCTGTCCTTTCATGCTCACATTCCGGTCGCGCCACTCGAGACGAGTATTGCAGCATGCCCGCGGCGCGGTGTTGTTGCCAAAGGATATCCTCATAGTTCCGTAGTGTACACTATTTTGCGCTGGCTGATAAGGTGCCGGAATCGATTTCCAAGCACAACATGCTGAATGAACACTTCTTTTTACCAAAAACTCATAGTGCCTTAACCGTTCCCTAACAGTTTGGTCCTAAATGATAGTAGGAGTAAGGGGGGACAAGAAAGAGGACGATGCTCTTATCCAGAAGAACGACACATCTCAAATTCGGAGTGAGGACCGCATGAGCTACCATTTGCATGAATTACCGGGTCGTTTACGAGTAAAGATCCCACAGTTGAAGAGAAACGAGATCGGGGCTCAAAAGGCTCAGATTTTTCTCGAAGAGATCGCGGGCATATCATCGGCTTCCGTGAACGCACTTACTGGAAGCATTGTCATCAAGTTCGATCCCAAGGTTATTTCTTCCCGGGAAATTGTGACCCTTTTGACTCAGGAAGGCTATATAGATCTGGCCAAAGTGATCGCGGGCAGAGCACACAACACGGACGGTTTTTCCAAGGTCGGCGCCGTTGCTTCCAAGGCCTTGCTGGGATTCGCGGTAGAGAAGACCTTTGAAGGTTCCGCCTTATCTCTCCTCACGGCAATTATCTAATATTCCGCTTGAACACCAACCCCTTGTGCTACCGACGCGTTCAGGAGCTCAGCCTTGTCGGTCAGCTCCCACGGCAGGTCCATGTCCGTGCGCCCGAAATGACCGTACGCGGCAAGTCTGCGGTAGAAGCCGCGCTTGGATCGGGCCGGGAGCTTGCGGAGCTGGAATTGCTTGACAATGCCACCCAATCGAAAATCGAACATCTCATTTACCAGCGCGGTGATCTCCTCATCCGAAATCCGGCCGGTGCCCCCGGTGTCGATCTGCACACTGACCGGATGAGCAAGTCCGATAGAATAGCTTAACTGAACCTCACAATCCTCGGCCAGACCGGCGGCAACGACATTCTTGGCCGCGTAGCGCGCCGCGTATGATCCCACTCTGTCGATTCTCAGAGGATCCTTGCCGCTGAGAGCCGACCCGCTCGTGCGCGAGTACCCGCCGTACGTGTCCACCGAATTCTTCCGCCCGGTCAAACCCGAGTGAACCGAGGGACCGCCGAGCTTGAGGGGACCGCCGTAATTGATGAAGATCCTCGTGTCATTGTCGGGTCTTACCGGTTCGTCGGCAAAGGCCACGTCGATTACCGCTTGCCTGATGTCATCCCGGAGCTTCGAAAGCTCGGGGTACGTTCGGTCCTTCTGGCTTGCATTGATGGTAAGGCTCTGTATCCGGAACGCTTTGCGATCTCGGTACTCGACGGCAACCTGACTGGTTCCGTCGGGTGCGAGGTAGGGAAGTATTCCTTCAGCACGCACCTCGGTGACTCGCCGTGAGAGTTTATGCGCGAGCCAGATCGGGAGGGGCATGAGCGTGGGAGACTGGTTGCACGCGAAGCCCACCACACTCACCTGCTCCGTCGCGGGAATACGATCGATCTCTTCGTCCGATATCGCTTTCTCGTCAAATACGTACTCGGGGCTTGGCTCCAGCTCTTTCAGGCTGGTCAGAACACTGCACGTCCGATAATCGAACTCGTGGTCCACATACCCGAGACGCCGGATTACTTTCCTGGCCACATTGGGGAAATCCACCTTGATGATGGATGAGAACCTGGCCGCTATGAAGACTACAGATAATGAGACCGCACATTCGGCGGCAACTCGAGCGTAGCAATCATGTTCCAGAAATCGGTCCACAATGGCATCGCTGATCTGATCGCACATCTTATCCGGATGACCGTCTGTCACCGATTCGGAAGTGTGGACGAAGTTTCTTTTCATGGCCTGTCTCCACGAGGGGCCTTTTTGGTAAATTCGTTAATGAAGAGCGGGACCAGGGCTGTCCCTGCCGTGACAATGCCGTCGATCGGCCCGAGGCGAGTCAGCCCAAGCAGTCTGCGGAGCGCGGGGGTCACCTGAACGATGAATTGCAGCCCCAGTGAACCAATGGTCGCGATGCTCAGATACCTGTTCGGCGGAAGCGCCTCTCTTTCAAATACTGTATGGGTTTCGGAACGGCAACTCAAGGCATGGAGTATCTGCGATACCGTGAGAGTCTGGAAGGCCATCGTTCTGGCCGCAGGTGTCCTGCCGTACTTGACGATCCCGTACACATAGGCGGCCAGCGAACTGAGGGTTATGGTAGCCGCTTCAAACCCCAACCTCTTCAGATCGCGTTTTTTCAGGATCGGCTCCTGGGGGTCTCGAGGCGGACGGCTGAGCACATCCGGCTCCGGCGATTCGAGCGCAAGAGCCAGACCGGGGAAGATGTCTGAAACAAGGTTGATCCAGAGCAATTGCATGGGGTTCAAGGGGTACCCCAGCCCAAGCCCGCCGGCAACGGTCATCAGGAGTATTTCGCTCAGATTCGTGGACAGGAGAAAATGGATGGTTTTCCTTATGTTGTTATAGATGGTTCTTCCCTGGCTCACCGCTATGATGAGTGTCTCGAGGTCGTCCTTTTCCAGGACCACGTCGGCCACCTCGCGGGCCACATCAGTCCCCGCGACGCCCATGGCGATCCCCACGTCCGCCGCTTTGAGCGCAGGGCCGTCATTGATTCCGTCGCCGGTCATCGCGACGATCTTGCCTCCACCCTGGAGTGCCTGAACGATCTGAAGTTTGTGCGAGGGACTCACCTTCGAGAAAACATTCACGTCTCGTGACAGGGCCTGCACGAGCTCCGGATCGGCTCCGTTGAGATGAGATGAATCCAGGATTTGAAGGACTTTCCCATTGTTCAGATCCAGTTCCCGGCCCACAGCATAGGCGGTCGCACTCTGGTCACCCGTGATCAGCACGGTTTCCAGTCCAGCCTTGTGCAACGCCTTTATTGAGTCTTGCACCCCTTCCCGGATCGGATCGGCCATACCGACGAGCCCGAGCCATATGAGGCCGGTTTCTTCCCCAATCGAATCGCTCGCACCCATGACCGCGTACGCCACCCCAAGCACTCTGAGGGCATCCGCGGCCATTTGCTCGTTCTGGGATTCCACCCAGTCCCGTTCGTCATCCGTGAGCGGCACGCGCGTTCCATCCCTGAGCTGTTCCGTGCACTTGGCCAGGATTTCGAGGGGACTCCCCTTCACCGCGATGAGCCCTCCGTTGTTGCCCTTGTGATAGGTGCTCATGTAGAGCCGGGACTCAGTGCGGTAATTTGTCTCCAGCCGTGGGTATTGCTCTCTCAATTGCCCGACATCAACTCCGGAGCTGACGGCCATCTGAACAAGAGCGTTTTCAGTGGGAGACCCTCTGAGCACATGCCGTCCATTCTCCGACTCGACTTCAGTCTCATTGCAGAGCACACAGGCATGAATGACTCGCAACAGATCGTCCGACGTGTAAGGATTCACCTCCTTCCGGTCACGAGTGAACCGTCCGTCGCTTACCGCGATCGATCGCATGCCGCACGACACGCGGACCACGCTCATCCGGTTCAGGGTCACGGTTCCTGTCTTGTCGAGACAGACGGTCTGGACCGAGCCAAGGGTGCACACCGCGTCAAGATCCCGTACGAGCACCTGGTTTCGGCGCAAACAGTTGATTCCGAGAGCGAGAGTGGTGGTGGCGACGGCCGGCAATCCTTCGGGGACCGCGGCCACTGCGAGGGATATGGAGGTCTTGAGCACCTCGATCAAGGGACTTCCGCGCAGCAGGCCGATAAGAAAGACCAGCCCACAAATCGCGCTCGAAATCACAACAAGCTGATTACCCGTCTTCTTCAGCTCTCGTTCTACGGGGGTCTCAGGTGAGACTGCTTCCGCGACCAGGAAAGTGACCTTGCCCATTTCAGTGTACCGGCCGGTGGCTGTCACTAAGGCCGCCCCCTGGCCGCCGGTGACAAGTGTTCCCGCGTACATCATATTCGTACGATCCGAGAGAGCCATATCTGCCCGAGGGAGCGTAGCGGCACTCTTCGTCACGGGCATGCTCTCCCCGGTCAACACCGATTCATCGACGCTGAGGTGATTGTTCTCGAGCAGCCGTGCATCCGCGGTCACGTACGTGCCTGGCTTCAAGATCAAGATGTCTCCCACGAGTACCTCTTCCGCGGGAATCTCTTCGATTGTCCCTTCACGTTTGACCACTGCTGACGGCCGAACGAGTGTCTTCAATGAGTTGATCGTGCTTTCGGCTTTGCTTTCCGTCGCAAATCCGATGACCGCGTTGATGCCCACGACCGCGAGGATGGCAATCGCGTCAGCAACGCCACCGGAAATAATCGAGAGCCCGGCCGCAATCCCCAGGAGGCCCACCGGTAACGACTTGAACTGGTCGATGAAAATCCCCACGGAGGATCGGGCCGATGGTTCCGGCACGATGTTCAACCCAAATTTCTTGAGATTTTTCTGCACTGCCTCCGCGGAGAGGCCGTGCTCGGGCGTAGCTTTCAGACGTGCGACCACGGCTTCGCGTGTCATCGCGTGCCAGGGCGGGGCCTCGAGCTGCTGGTGCGAGAGAGGCTCCTCTGATGCTTTCAGGCGCCTCTTCGTCTTCGCGCGCTCACCGCGACGCGCGGCCGCGGCCGGTGCCTTGCGCTCGAGCCGGTCTGCCGGGCCGGCTCGTTCGCTCGCCTTCGGTACCGTCTTGAGATATTCGGCCACCGTGTGGTGGAGGAGGGTCAGGATCAAGCGGGGATTGTAATGCGGGTCAAACAACACCAGGACATTGCCGGTCAGTATATTGGCCGAAACTGACTCGATCCCCTGTCGGAGGGAGAGGGTGCGTTCAATATATTCTTTGCATGACGGGCGACGATACAAACCTTTCACCTTGTACCGCGCCCTGCCGGCAACCGCATTGTGGACTATGTCAATCAATCAATATCGCCTGTCGGACCCGTGATAATTCGACTGTACCTACAAGAACGCGATCCACCGGAGACC
>JARRRG010000112.1:0-8711 GCA_037380965.1 Deltaproteobacteria bacterium | reverse complement strand
CCGGCCAACGATATCCTGAAGGAGGCAGAAAAGTGTCCAAGCGCATTATCACTGCGGCTATCACCGGCAGCATTCATACTCCGAGCATGTCTTCCCATCTTCCCGTCACTCCGGATGAGATTGCAGATGAAGCCGTTCGGGCGTACGAAGCCGGTGCCGCCGTGGCCCACATTCATTGCCGCGAGCCTGAAACGGGCAAACCGTCGTCGGACGTCAACCTCTACAGGGAGGTCGCCTCAAAGGTGAAGAGCAGATGCGACATGGTCCTCTGCATCACTACCGGCGGCGGCCTGGGCATGACTACGGAGCAACGAGTTGCTGCCGTGCCCCTGTTGAAACCGGAGTTGGCCTCATTCAATTTCGGATCGATGAACTTCGCACTTTTTCACGCGCTTGATGTGTACAAAGAGTTTAACCAGCCCTGGGAAAGTCAATACCTGGCAATGACCGAGAACTTCATCTTTCCCAATACGTTTCAGTCGCTCAGAGAATTCGCCCGCATCTTCGCGGAGAACGACACCCATCCCGAGCTGGAGGTCTACGACCTGGGCATGCTGAATAACGTGGCGTTCATGGTCAACAAGGGACACTTGAAGCAGCCGGTTTATATCCAGTTTGTCATGGGGATACTCGGCGGTATGCCCGCGGAACCGGACAATGTCCTCTTCATGTACAACACGGCCAAGAAGCTTCTTGGTGATTTCAAGTGGTCCGTGTAGCCTACTAGGCGCGTGCTCAGTCCTGCTTGCCTCGGACGAAGATTCTTCCTTCGAGTTCCGCGCAGTTGGGTGAGGAGGGCAGGCGGGGGATCGAGCAAGCGCCGCATACCAAGCGGGCCATGCAGAACGAAAAGACCCCGAACCGTCCGCCGATTCTTGAGACCAGAAACCTGACCAGGCATTTCGGGGCCTTAGTGGCCGTAAATGGAGTAAACCTCACGGTCAGGTCCGGGGTTCATTCCATTATCGGGCCTAACGGGGCCGGCAAGACGACCCTGTTCAATCTGTTGACGGGATTTCTCGAGCCGACTAAAGGGCATATACTCTATCGTGAAAAGGATATCACCGGCTTTCCTCCCTACAAAATCTCTCAACTGGGAGTGGCTCGATCCTTCCAGATCACGAGTGTCTTTCCCCATCTGCCGGTGTTTGAAAACATTCGCGTCGCGGTTCAGTCGAGGCTGAGGGCCTCGTACAATTTCCTCATCCCCTATCAGCGGTTACGGGGGGTCGAGGAGAAGGCGGAGAAGATACTCGCAGAGGTAGGTCTCGAGGAATGGGCGCAATCAGAAGCCACGAATCTCTCCTACGGCCTCCAGAGATGCCTTGACATTGGCGTGTCGTTAGCGACCGAACCCAGGCTCATCCTGCTGGACGAGCCCACGTCAGGCATGAGCAGAGAGGACACCAACAGGATTCTTGAGCTGATTTCGCGCATCTCCCGGGATATCCCCGTTGTGTTGATCGAGCACAACATCGATGTCGTGCTTTCGATCTCCGACGTGATTACCGTCCTCTACCAGGGAATCGTGCTGGCTCAGGGCTCGCCCGATGAGATACGGAGCGACCGGAAGGTTCAGGAAGCCTACCTGGGAGGGTATTGAGGTGCTCCTCGTCCAAGACGTGCACGCGTATTACGGCGACAGTCACATACTCAAAGGAATATCCTTTGAGATCAAAACAGGACAGGTTGCCACGCTGCTCGGACGCAATGGGGCAGGAAAGACGACCACTCTCAGGGCTATCATGGGTCTGGTGCCGCCGGCCGCGGGGACCGTCAGTCTCGACAATGAGAACCTGACACCTCAAAAACCGCATCAGATCGCGTCCCTCGGAGTAGGATATGTGCCTGAGGAGCGGGCTATTTTTTCCAGCCTCTCCGTCATGGAGAACCTCACCCTGCCATCCAGAAAGAACCGGCGCGGCTTATGGGATCTGGAGAAGATCTTCACCTACTTTCCCATTCTGGAGCAGCGGGGTCACCACAGGGGGTCGCAGCTCTCCGGAGGTGAACAGCAGATGCTGGCCATAGCCCGCGTGCTGACAATGGATATCAAGCTGCTGCTGCTCGACGAACCGACAGAAGGGTTGGCTCCCTTCCTTGTCCGGGATATCGGCAACATAATCCAGGAGATACGAAAAGAGGGCATCGCGATACTCCTGGTGGAGCAGAACACCCGTTTTGCCGTGGAAGTGGCTGACGAGCATCATATCATCTACAACGGACGAATCGTTTATACGGGCCTGAATGAGGAATTCAGACAAGACGAAGAGATACAGCAAAGGTATCTGGGGGTGTAGATATACGATCGTGGGACCGGTTTTGACAGGGATCGAAGCTGGTCGTGTTTTCCGGAAACGGTGTGTGGCGGACCTGACACAACCGGTTTCCCCTGACTCCACGAGGAGGGAACAAAGATGAAGAGACGGTATTTCAGTGTGAAAGCAGCAATGATTGTGGGCCTCTGTTTCGGGCTGATCGCGCTCACCGCCGCGGCGGCTCCAGCGGCCGATCCGGTGAAGGTCTCGGTGTTAACGGATATGTCCGGCCCGTACGCGGGTATCACCGCGAGCAATGTAGAGGCCGCGAAGATGGCCATCAAGGATTTCGGCGGAAAGGTCCTGGGGAAAAAGATCGAGTTCGTGTACCGAGACCACAAGTGCAAGCCTGATGTGGCGAATCAAAAGGCCAAGGAGCTGTACGAAAAAGAGAAAGTGGACGTGATCTTCGATGTTCCCAACAGCGCTGCAGGACTGGCCGTGTCCAATCAGGCCAAGCTCCACAAGAAACTCTTTTTCAGTATCGGATCGGGCACCACCCGTCACACCGGGCCCGACTGCAACCGGTACACGTTCGACTGGGCGTACAACGATTACATGTTGGCCACCGCGGTCGGTCTCTGGGCCGCGGACCACCTTGGGAAGAACTGGTACACCATCACCGCGGACTACGCGTGGGGCCACGACCTGCTCAAGCATTTCAGTGAGGCGTTGAAGAAAAAAGGCGGGAAATTGCTTGGCAACGACATGGTCGCGCTCGGCACGTCCGATTTCAGCCCGTATATTTTGAAGGCCATGAACGCCAACCCCCAGGTGCTGGTGCTTCTGAACGCGGGCAAGGACGGCGCCAATTCGACCAAGCAGGCCAAGGAATTCGGTCTGAAGAAAAAGGCCAAGATCAGTCACGCTCTGCTCTTTATCGAGGGTATGAAGGCGGTAGGGCCGGAAGTCTTCGGGGGTGATTACGCTACCGGAGCCTGGTACTGGAAGAGCGACAATCCCGGCTCGAAAGAGTTTGTTGCAAAGTGGAGAAAGAAATTCAACAAACCACCGAACTGGATGAACGCGGCCACGTACAGCGCGGTGACCCAGTACCTGAAAGCGGTCAAACGGGCGGGCAAGAAGGACCCGGACGCAGTCATAAAAGCCCTGGAAGGCCACACGTTCAACGACTTGCTGGCGAATCCGGGGTACATCAGGCCCGAAGACCATATGCAGGTCGGCAAGGCATACATTCTGCGAGCCAAGAACCCCGACGAAATCAAAGAACCCTGGGATTATTTCGAAATCGTCGGAGTCGTTCCACCGGAACAGGCCTATCAGGATCCCAAGGAAACCGGTTGCAAAATGAAATGATCCTCGTTTTCAGGTGAAGTGATGCATGTCCCCGTCGCACGCGACGGGGACATGCATCCGTGCGGGGAAGGAACGCGACGAGGGATGCTCGGGGTAGCTCAATGACCGCGCAGTTCGTGCTGATGCAACTCTTCAACGGCCTCATTCTGGGCTCGCTCTACGTCCTGCTGGCCCTTGGTCTGTCGATTATCTTTGGCACACTGGGCATCATCAACTTTGCCCACGGTGCGTTCTTCATGCTCGGCGCGTATATCGCCTACACGATCACCACGTATCTCATGCCAAGCTTCTGGGTCGCACTCATCGGCGTACCGATCGCGATGACGCTCTTCGGCGCGACATGCGAGCTGTTTCTCTTTCGTCGACTCTATGCGCTGCCGCCCCTTTACATCATGCTCCTTACGTTCGGCTTGATGCTCGTGCTTCAGGATACGGTAAGGATGATCTACGGCAGCATGGGGGTTCCCTTTCGCACGCCCGGGTCTCTGACCGGTGCGGTAAATCTTGGGTTCATGTATTACCCGACGTACCGCCTGTTTCTCATCATTGTCACCGCGGTGTGCTCGCTGGGGGTCTGGCTGTTCCTTTCCAGGACGAAAGTGGGGGCCATGATCAGGGCGGGCACGGATAACAGCCAGATGGTGGACGCCCTCGGGATCAATATTTCGAGGATCATCACGCTCGTGGTGGCTCTCGGCACCGGACTGGCGGGGCTGGCCGGAGTTCTGGCCGCGCCGATCCAGAACGTACGATACCTCATGGGCATGGATTTCCTCATCGATTGCTTCGTGGTGGTCGTCATCGGCGGCATGGGAAGTATTGGAGGTTCCATACTCGGAGGACTGATTGTGGGCGAGATCATCGCGGTGGGCGTCATGGTCTGGCCCCCTATGGCCCACACCCTCATCTATCTATTCATGGCCGTGTTCCTGCTGACCAGACCGCGCGGACTATTCGGCCGCGAAGCCTTTCACGATTGAGCGCAGGATGTCTGTCGTCAAAATACTCATCCTTTCCTCGGTGCTTGCTCTGGCAATCGTGTTTCCTCATATTGCGCCGTACGAGGGGCTGGCAAGCGAGGTTCTCATCTTTATGCTCTTCGCGATGGCGTACGATCTGGTTCTCGGGGACGCGGGCATGCTCTCCTTCGGCCACGCCGCGTTCTTCGGCCTCGGCGCGTACACCGCGGGCATCTTCCTGATTCGAGTCTATTCGTCGGTACTGCTCGCACTGCTTGGAGGTGTGATCGTAGCCAGCATCGCGGCCTTTCTCATCGGCGCGGCATGCATACGCAGGCGGGGCATCTATTTCACCATGGTCACGCTGGCCTTCGCGCAGATGTTCTACTTTATCGCGTTCAAATGGACCGGCTTGACAGGAGGAGACGACGGGCTTCAGAATGTGCCGCGGCCTGACCTGGGGCCCTTCGATCTCGGATCTGAGTTAACGCTCTACTATTTCATTCTCGTCCTGGTCGGACTGTCCGTGATCGTGATCGTGAGAGTGGTCAATTCGCCGTTCGGTAAGACGCTGCAGGCCCTGCGGGAGAACAGGGATCGGGCCATGAGCATCGGCTATGATGTGGACCGGTACCGATTGATCGTATTCATCATATCGGGGTTCTTTTCCGGTCTCGCGGGGGGATGCTACGCGCTCTTGCTCAATTTTGTGCCCCTCAGCTCGCTCTACTGGACCACATCCGGAGAAGTGGTGGTCATGACGATCGCCGGAGGCATGGGCACGCTCTTCGGCCCGGCCCTGGGCGCGCTCGGCATTATTCTGCTGAGAGACATCATCAGCAATTATACGGAAAGTTGGAGCCTGTTCATGGGATTGCTCTTCATGGCCGCTGTCCTCGGATTCAGGGGGGGAATCATGGGCATCGTGCGTGATAAACTGAAGCTGCCTATCTAGCGCTTTTCACCCCGCGCGTCCTTCCCGGCCGGGTTATGCGTCGGCGAGAGGGAGTCACGGGGGACTCTGGAGACACAAATGGTCATTGACACCCATTCTCAACTCTGGACAAAAGAAGCTCTCGCCACATTTCCCCCGGCCATGCTCCGAGGCTACGAAAAGATGTTCAAAGGGGTGAAGACGTTCGAGCTTGAAGACATACTGGCCGATATGGACGAGGCAGGGGTCGACAAGGCTGTCATCGTCGCCATTGATGCGGAAACGGTGTGGCATTACCGGGTCCCGAACGAGCTGGTGGCTGATGCGGTGAAGCGCTATCCGGACCGGTTCATCGGATTCGCGGGGGTGGACCCTCACAAGGGCGTCCTGGCAGTGGATGAAGTGTCTCGAAGCGTCGCAGAGCTCGGTCTGTCCGGCCTGAAGTTCATCCCCCACCTCCTGGAAATGTCACCAAACGATCCCAGCATGTATCCGGTGCTGGAAAAGGCGCAAGAGCTTGCTCTCCCCGTGCTGTTTCATACCGGGACCCATTTTCATACCGGCGCTCGACTCCGATACTGCCGCCCCGAGTCCCTTGATGACGTGGCGGTTGATTTTCCCGATCTCAAGATTATCGCCGCGCATTTCGGATTCCCCTGGTTCCATGAAGCCATGGCAGTGGTCCAGAAGAATGCACACGTCTATTTCAACATAGCGGGATGGGCGCCAAAATACATCCCTGAATACGTGATTCGAATGATGAACGGTCCTCTCGCTCACAAGGCCCTGCTCGGGAGTGATTTCCCGCTGATACCAAGGACGAGGATTATGCAGGAGTTACGGGAATTGCCAATTGCTCCGCAAACCCTCCAAAAATTGATATCCGATAATCCGGCCAGGATCCTTGGCCTTGCCTGACACCGAGAATGTACACGATCGGCGGGAGGAATATGATGACATACGATACCCTCAACTATTCCCATGACAGCGGGATAGCCGTGATTACTCTGAACCGGCCTGAAGTGCGCAATGCCCTGAACGATAAACTGGTCGAGGAGCTGGAACGCCTGCTCAGAGCTATTGAGAAAGATGAGCGAGTGCGAGTGGCGATCATTACGGGCGGTGAGGGGTGCTTTTCCGCGGGCGCGGATATCGGAGTGCTCAAGAGGCTTGGCACGCCGCTGGACGCTCAATCGTTTTGGGAGACGATTATAGGCCTGACCATGGCGAACGAGCTGCTCTTTACCGGCCGTATCGTGAACGCGGAAGAAGCGCTCCGATTGGGACTCGTCAACAGGGTGGTGCCGGTTTCGGACCTTTTGAACGAAGCCAAGGCCATGGCCGCAAAGATTGCGGAGACACCGGCGGTGGCCGTGAAGATCACGAAGATGTGCCTCAGAGACGGACTGCGGATGAATCTGTCGGAGGCCCTGGCATACGAAGGAAGATGCTTCGAATTTCTCTTTTCCACAAACGATTATGCTGAAGGGGTCAGCGCCTTTCTCGAAAAACGAGCCCCGCGCTTCACCGGCACATGAACAAGCCATACCGATGATGAAGCTCATTGGGAGCGTACGACGGGAGATGACGGTCTAACCGCCCGGACCGGCGGGCTGCATTGTTCGGCGCGGTCTTTCCGAACGCCGCGGTCAGGATGCGCTCTCGATGGCTCCGCTCTCTCGTTTTGAATTCATTCACTGCAGGTTCAAGGAGGAAGAGACACATGGGACTCTACGATTACACGCTCTACAGCGTAATCAAGCGAAACGCCCGGGTGCACGGAGATAAACCCGCGCTGATATGTGGGCAAGAGAGAATAAGTCACCGGGAATTCCTGGCAAAGGTCGATCGACTGGCCACCGGGCTGCTCGAGGCCGGCTCGGGCAAAGATCAGCGTATCGCGGTGCTCGCCAAGAACAGCCTCGAGTACGTGTACCTCTTCGGGGCCGCGGCAAAGATCGGCGCGATACTGTTGGTGATCAACTGGCGACTCAATCCGGACGAGATAGCCTACATCATTTCGGACGGTGCCCCCGGGATTCTCTGTGTCGATCCGGAATTTCAGTCGACAGTGAGCCCGTTGATAGATCGCGAAGGCCGATCTGTCGCATGTTTCAGCATGGGAAACGGGAACGGTATGTTCAGAGCGTTCAGCGACCTGATGGAGAATGACGGGCGCAGCCCCGAAACGGATGTCTCTGACACTGACGGGTGGATTATCATCCATACCGCGGCGGTTCACGGCAGGCCGCGGGGAGCGCTCATCACCCACCGCGGCATGATCTTGACGGCCCTGCAACTCATGCGACCGTGGCATCTCACCGAAGACGACCCCAGCCTCGTCATGCTGCCCCTGTTTCATGAGGCAGGGCAGCTCGTCGCGATGGGCACGGTGATTGCCGGCGGCTGCAATGTGGTGCTGCCCGCGTTTGACGTCGATCAGGCGCTCAGTTACATAGAAGAGTTCAGGGTGGCGACGTTCGGCACATTCCCGCCGATACTGAAGACCATATTGGATAAAGCGGAAGAAGCCGGGCGTGACATATCGAGCTTGAAACACGGGATGGGGCTGGAGGAACCGGGAACGGCCAAGCGATTTGAACAGATGACCGGCGGAACCTTCTGGGCCGGTTACGGGCAATCGGAAACCTCGGGCCTCGTCACGCTGGCGCCCTATTTTGCAAAGCCCGGCTCGGCAGGGATGCCCGGTCATTTGTCTGAGGTCCAAATCCTTGACGAGGACGGCAATGTCCTGCCCACGGGCCAGTCCGGTGAGATAGCGGTGCGGGGACCCTCGGTCTTCAAGGGGTACTGGAACCTGGAAGAGGAGACCGAGTACACGTTCCGTAACGGCTGGCATCATACCGGCGACCGGGGACGGCTTGACGAAGACGGGTACCTCTGGTTCGAAGGCCGGGCCCCGGAAAAGGAGCTCATCAAGCCGGGCGGGGAGAATGTCTACCCGGCCGAGGTGGAGAAGGTCATCAGGGAGCATCCGCTGGTTGAGGAGGTCAGTGTCATAGGTGTCCCGGACAGCCAGTGGGGCGAGGCGATCAAGGCGGTGTGTGTCTTGAGGCAGGGCCAGTCCCTGGCCCAAGGGGAGCTGATCGAGTTCGTGGCTGCACGAATAGCCCGGTACAAAAAACCGAAGCACGTGGTTTTTGTCCCGGAGCTTCCCAAGAC
>JARRRG010000111.1:0-7630 GCA_037380965.1 Deltaproteobacteria bacterium | reverse complement strand
TCTGACATTGCCGGGCCAGCCATAGTTTGCAAGCTTCTGCAGCGCCTCCGATTCGAGTTTGTGGGGACCTGCAAAACACATTTCAATCTGAAGTTGCGACAAAATTTCCTGTACCAGTATCGGGATGTCCTCACGCCGTTCTCGCAGAGGGGGAGCTGATATGGATATTACGTTGAGGCGGTAGAATAGGTCCTGTCTGAATCGACCGGCTTCAACCTCTTTCTCCAGATTGCGATGGGTAGCTGCCACGATTCTGACATTGACGTGGGTTTCCTTCTCCCCGCCGACACGCGTGACCTTCCGAGTATCCAGGAACGTAAGTAGTTTTGCCTGCAAGGCAGGCGAGAGCTCTCCAACCTCGTTGAGCAGAAGGGTTCCGCCTTCGGCCAATTCCAGAAGTCCCCTTTTGCGCATCTGAGCTCCGGTGAAGGCTCCCGGTTCGTGGCCGAACAATTCCGATTCGGCAAGCTCAGGGGCTATGGCTGCGCAGTTAACTGAGAGAAACGGGCCTCCAGCCCTTGTGGAATGATCGTGGATGTATCGGGCAAGATAGTCCTTGCCGCTCCCGGTCTCCCCAAGGAGAAGAATTGTGGAATCTTTTTTTGCAGCCGACCGTGCGAGCGCGAGGGTTGTGCGCATCGCGTCGGATGGATATGAATCATGCGTCTGAGCTGACTGAAGCCGATCCACCCCCTTGCTATCGCTGATGTCTCGGCCAATCGAACATACGCCGACGATCTCATTCTGCCGTCCTCTCACAGGAGTCAAGATGACGTTCCAGACGGAAGTAACTCCCCGAACGGTTATGGTACGTTCGTGTTGTATGATCTGTCCCGACAAGACGCGACGTTCGATCTGTTCAACCTGTTTAGCCAATTCAGGGCCTAAGACCTGGTCGCTTCTGAGTCCTATCAGTTCCCCGGCAGGCCGCCCGAAGAGTTTGGCTACCCTCGAATTGACTTGGGTAAGCCTCAGATCACGATCTTTAAACCAGATCGCATCCCCGCTCTCTTCAAAAATTGCCCGGAAGCGTTGCTCGCACTCTTGTCGAACTCGCTGAGAAATCGCATCCGCGGTGAGGTCAATAAACAGTATTCTCATCGTACCGTTGGTCTCGAGGCTTTCCAATCGAGCCAAGAACTTTTTCCCGTCTCCCCTGACCAGTTCAATTTCACAGACTTGGGTAGTTCCGGTTTCAGCAACGTTCCGGCGGTGTAATCTGAACGCGTCGTGCGCATCCCTGCTCAAGATCAGATAGCCTATCATAGTGCCTCCAGAAGCCCGACGAGGCCCCTCCGATCTGCTCCCTCTCCCACTACTCACACCTGATTCTCACCCTGCCTGTCCGGTTCCAGCGCTTGGATCTCCGGACTGATTGTGCGAATTGCGGACTCGCGCGGGTCGAGCGTCCACTCCAGTGGGGCTATACACCCACTTGGAACACCGGCGAAATTCTTTGAGATGATCGACCATCCTTACGCGCAGAGATTAACAGGCCGCGTGTCGTTTCATTCTGGAGTGGCCCCTTCCAGGGAGGAAGCAGCCGATTCGCCCGTACGCAAACGAAGCTCTTGCGCCCGGTCTTTTGCGGTTACGATCGTTTCTCATTGAACTCGTGAGTTTGAGGCCCGGCTGTTACTGTAATTTGTTATGCAATTACCGCTCGTTATGAATTACCTGCCACGCCCGCCAAGGTATCTCGGCTCACTTGATTTTTTCCCGACCAACAACTTCATGACCCATCGGGGAAAGACCGGCCTCTTCTCAATCATTCTAGATCACCTGTTTGGAGGCGGCAAGGAAACGGCCCATTCGAGTGGACTTGCGCGCCCAGCGGTGAGTGGACATCCGCTGCCGCCCATCCTCTCATTCCCGTTTCTCTTCCCCGGTCAAGGTCGAATCAAGGTCATACAGGCTTCTCCCACGATGGACATCGAAGCTCACTCGTCGCGGGAATGGGGCTGGCCTTCGTCTTCGGCACCCCGGGGTACAAGCAGGGCATGCGGGATCTCATCCGGCGCCCGGCTGAGAAGCGCGGGTTCGAGTTCGATGGGCAGCGGGCCTCATTTAAAGATAAGCAGCGAGGTGTCCGCGGGGGACTGAGGGATGATCTCGGCTGACTCCATCGGGCGGCTCATGTATCATACTTCTATCACTCGACTTAAATTTTGTAACGGTCGGAGATGAGTCGGACTTACTTCTCTTTGGAATCAATCTGACCTGTTGTGTGTCTATTTTAAGAGGAACGGAATTGAAAAAGGGAGACGAACGTAGTTAGCAAGGCATAATTGATGTTAGAGGGCGCGCCTTGTCCTGGCGATGTCTTTTCCTGGCAGTGTTCAACATTTCAGGAGCAGACGTGGATCCAGGGTTCAGCCATTGAGCGGCCGATTGGGGCTAAGGTTTGAAAATTATTATGACCTTTGCCCACATGATCGTGGGCAGGAAGTTTCCCGCACCTGGTCCAGAAGATTGTTTCTCGCGTGAGGGCACATACGCGGCACGGGGTATTCCGTGTTGAGGATCCGCGGTCCCATGACCCGTAGTGCCGGGAAGCCATGATGACTTGGAAAATTTGGTGAAGGTTGCTGCACATGGAGGCTATGATGACAAGATCAAATCATGACGAAGGATTAAGGAATCCGCTCCTGAGCATCGAGGAGCTTCCGGCCAGATTGTGGCTGGCTGGGATGCAGAGCATCTGGGCTGGCGCACTTTATTGGTACGGCCTGTTCAACTACCGCAAAGAGTTTTTTGAATTTCTTCTCGCGGAGACGCAATCATTCGAAAGGGCAGAGGTCAAGAGATGGTCTGAAGAACCGCTCGGCGCGAACGTCGCGGATTATGCGCGCCTGCTCGGCTTCAATGTCATGTTGGCGTCGGTTGCATGGCAGAGCTCCTTGCAGAAGGCATTGGGCTATCACTTCAGAGAGTTTCAGCGATTTGCATTCTCGCTCCTTAATACCTTGGAGGGAGCAGAAGGGGAGACCGTTGACCAGTTCATGGCTGAGGAAGCCGAAGCCCTGAAGAGGGTGGCAATAGAATTTCCTGATGCCATACGGGATATCGAGGCGGAATACGGTTTTCACTTCGAGACTGAGGGGTATCTCAAAATCGCCGAGACCGAGAGGATGAATCTGTATCAGGTGCTTCCTACGGAATCCGGCGTTGAAGTTCAGCCGGAATTGAAGCCTGTCCTCACAGCGCACCCCTATGTGCTGGGTCCTAACATCCTTGCCTTTCTTCCCGGAGAGAGGAAGAGTTACGTTCACGCGTTCGCCAATCAGGGGATACCAACGTATATCCGAGTAATCAAAGACATCGATTCCAATCCTGCAGTTCAGGTCATGAGGGGCGAGGATGACGTCCTGGACACCCGTCAGTTCTTGCACGTGATCAGGGAAAAACACAACAAGCCCGTTACCTTGAATGGTGTTTGTCAAGGCGGATTTATCCTCGTGGCAGGACTCTTGACCGGAGAATTCGAGGACACGGTTGATGCCATCATCACGGTCGCCTCGCCCATAGACGGCACTCGCAGTAAGACACTGGAGCATTATCTCAAGGGGATCATTCCACGTTTCCGAGATTTGGCCTACGCTACGAAAATTTTGCCCAGCGGGAACGAAGTCGTCGACGGAAAGATCATGAGCTGGGTCTACAAGCTGATGAGCATCGACAAGGAAGAGCCACTTTATACATACTATCAGGACCTGGACAGGTTCGAAGAGGACGTCCGGCATGGAGTAAGGGAGGTCTGCAAAACTGCGGCCGCGATCAACCACTGGCTGATTTACGACCGGATTGATCAGCCCATTGAAATCACAAACTTGAGCAAACTCTCTTACCGAAATCCCATATCTCCGGATGGAGACCTCCCGATCAAACTCTTTGGGCGCACACTGAACTTGAAGTATGTCACGGAAAAAGGAATAAAATGGTTGATCTGTTACGGAGAGAACGATCGACTCGTAGAGCCCCCGGCCGCGTTGGCTCCGCGCGATTTCATTGATACTGAAATCACTGCCTTTCCCAAAGGTCATGCGGCCGTTCTGACACACTGGTCCCATCCGGACTCCGAATATGCTTTGCAGAAGAAATTCGAGAACGGGCAACGGGGACCGGTCAGATTCCAGTTGGACTTGTCGGAGGGGTAACATAGCGGGGAAGTAAAGGTTCAGAACCACGCTACCGTAGAGAGGCTGCGATCAAGCGTCAAAGGAGGAGCGCGATTCCGGCAGAACTTCCGAGAGGCTGTACAAGCTCGAGTCTTTGCCGGAGCTCATGTACCTCTTGAAGCGATGATCTCTCATGAAACGGCTTCATATCGGACGCCCAATGTCTTGTTTAAGGCACAGACTCCGCGGAATCGTCCGATAAGAGCGCTATCAGCTCGTCATGTATGAGGCCGTTGGTGGCAACGAGGAAGTCAGTGTACACGTCTGTCGGATTGCCTCCTCGATCGGAAATGCGCCCGCCCGCCTCTTCCACGATGATCACCCCGGCCGCGAGATCGTACGGTTTCAGTTTCAGTCCCCAGCAACCGTCGAGCCGCCCGCAGGCCACGTACGCGAGATTTACCGCGGGAGAGCCTATTTCCCTCATGCCCTGGGCGCGCATGACCACCCGAGAAACCTCCGAGACATTGGTTGCCGATGAATAGGCGCGCTCGTGAGGAAATACCGTACCAACCACACTTTCCTTGAGCTTGTCGTTCCAGGATACGCGAACGGGTCTCCCGTTCACATGGGCCCCGCCACCTTTCAGTGCGTAGAAATTCTCTTTCAGAATTGGATCGTGGATCATGCCAAGGACCGGTACGCCGTCTTTCATGAGCGCAATGGAAACCGAGAAAAGGGGAAAACCGTGCGCAAAGTTTATGGTGCCGTCCAGGGGATCCACAACCCACAGCCAGGGCGAGCCCTTGCCCTTTGCCCCCGCTTCCTCCGACAGAATGTCATGTTCGGGAAAGTTCGTCTTTATCGCGGACAGAATACTTTCTTCCGACGCGCGGTCCGCGCATGTTACCACATCGATGCCACCGACCAGGAGATCCTTCGGGTCCACAGCACATTCCACCCGGTTGAAGTTCGCCATGAGCTCCTGTCCTGCGCGGTCGGCCACTTCGAAAAGAAAGTTCAGTACGTCTTGCAGATTCAGGTCACTTGTCACGGGAGGATTCTCCTATACAGCACGTGGAAGCCCTGTGCAGACTCCGGCACGGTGAAAAAGGGCCGGCCGTCGAATCGCGGCCCCCTAGCCACTCTTGACTCTCTCAAGGACTTCGACGATTCCCACGTTGCCGTCAATCCTTATGATGTCGCCGTCGTTTATCGATTTGGTCGCATTCCAGGTACCCACGACGGCTGGTATATCGTACTCTCGCGCGGCAATGGCCGCGTGAGTGAGCATACCGCCCGTGTCGGTGACAACCCCTCCGATTTTGACAAAGAGCGGTGTCCACGCGGTACCCGTGTAGGGACAGACGAGAATCTCACCGGCCCCCACCTTCTGAAAATCCTTGTAATCCAGGACGACCCGCGCGGGGCCTTCAACGACGCCCGGAGCGCCGGGGAAGCCTTCCAGCCTCTCTTCGACGTCACGTTCTCCCTTGGGATGCAATATCTCATCGATGATCCCAAAGACCTTGATGCCAATGGGATCGGTCATCTTCTCGGGCACATTTCCGAAAGTGAGAGGGGAGTCCGAATCCCCGGCCATGCGAGCGTCTTCCTTCCTCTCCCTGACGAGATTCGGCACCAACGCCCCGTAATGATACTTGGCGACCTTTTCGTTATAGACAAGAGCCTCCATAATCTCGACGAGCTCCTGGAACGTCAGATAGCACACATCATCTACCTGCTCGATAAGGTTTCGTCGGAACAGCCTCTTTCCACAACCAATGACCGCATTTCGCAACGCGGCGGTCGAGCCCTGGTCTATATAGAAGCCATGATCTTCCTGGAATGCGTAGACCCCCTGCGCGGCTTCGAGCAAGTGCCGGAATTTCTCCTTCTCCGCATCGTCGGTCAACTTGGCCTCAAAGTCCGCAATCGCCTTGATCCTGTCTTCCCGAATTTTCTGTTTGGATTCAAAGAAATCCCAGCCGCCCTCTATCCGCGGATAGTAGCTTTTTATGGTGTCCAGAACCGGCGCGGGATCTTCCATCCACGTCGGCGTAGTGATGTCGAGGTGAGCAGCCACGACTCGAGTCCCGTAGATGTCGAGGAAGCGATGAAATTTTTCCAGCCAGGGCCTGGCCTGGGGATCCTTCTTGAGCTCTTCGAGCAGCTCGACCGAGCTCGTGGAGGATAAGACGTCCTTGATGCCGCACTCCTCCGCAAACTTGGCAAGATTCCACATCTCCTCATCGGTTTGTGTCGCGATACTGTCGAACCCTCTGAGCATGATCACGAAATCTTTTTCTTCCATACCGTACTTCTTGCAGTAGTCCTCGAAAGAAAAATAAACCGCGTCCGCCGGATACATGAGGGAAAAGTGAATTTCCCAATTTCGCCTGTTTAATCTTTCCGCGCGTCTCACATGCTCCAATAGATGCGGCAATATTAATTTATCGGTATCGACTCCGTTGAGCGTGTCCAAATTCAGGATGACTTCGTTGATATACGTTTGGTAGTAGTCATCCCAATGGTCGGTACAGTATGCGATTAATTTTTCGAATTCCGGCGCGCGTCTGCCGATTTCGTCCATATCGTCAATCAGTGCGAATCCGATATAGACCCTCCCCTTGTAGACTTTTACATGCCCACCCTTTGAGGGCGGGAGTTTGGTCACCTCCGCGGCAACATGATACCCCCAGGCATGGTGCGCCTGGATGGTGGTCATGCCCATGGGTGATATGGTGTAGGGTTGATGGAGGTCATCCCTGAACCAGAAGATTGATTTGTCAAAGTCGCTGTCGGGCCGAAGTGCTCTGAGCGAAGAGATGCTTCTGTCAATCATTTTCGATCGCCTCCTCAAGTATTGTATTGACGACGATGTGACTCTTGTCCGCGGTTATTGACGGCGAACCGGGAAGAGCTCCACGCGGAACCTCTCCTGGACAGTGCCCACAAGCCCACTGGGAGCGAAGAAAATCACCGCAATGGTGATTATCCCGAGAATGATGAGATTGTATCCGACATATTCGGAAAGGAATTGCTGGAGGAGCACAAAGATTACCGCACCGACAATCGGCCCTTCCACGGTCCCGATCCCCCCGATAATGACTATAAATAACAGCTTTACGGTCCAGCCGATTCCAAAAGCGTCAAAGGGTTGAATGAATACCGCATTTAAATACAATACTCCGGCTATCGTTCCTGTCACAAACGCGCTGATGAGAAAGCAGATGAACTTGCATCGAAAAATGTTGATGCCCATGGCCTGTGACGCCACATCGTCGTCCCGGATGGCCATCAAGGCCAGCCCCAGATTCGAACGAAGCAAAAAGTAAACGAGAGCAACCGATCCGATGCCGAGAAGCGCGGCGCCGTAGTAAATGGAAGACATTGAGACTCTGTACGCAGGCTGAATGAACAATCCCATTCCGTATTTTACGTACCCCCAATTGCTGAAGCAGATCCCTAACGCTTCTGCAATCACCCAGGTCCCTATGGCGAAATAGACC
>JARRRG010000110.1:0-7561 GCA_037380965.1 Deltaproteobacteria bacterium | reverse complement strand
GACGAAAACGGTTGACTCTCTATAGAGAGACTTCCCTTCATAGAGAGTCAACAGCAGTTCCAGGCGGGAGACGGTTCATTAAGCGGATATGAAGGGCGGGGAATCAAGGTTATGCAAGGATTTGTGAGAATATGGGATCGCCTAGTCGACGTGATTGTGGCATTGGCCGGCATTCTTCTCTGGGTCCAGATGATCATTGTTAATATTGAGGTCGGCGCCAGGTATTTCGGCCACCCCACGACATGGGTGACGGAAATATCGAGCCTTTTGATTCTCTGGATTCCTTTCATGGTGACAGCCTGGGTTTTGAGGAACGAGGGCCACGTGAGGATGGATCTTGTTGTAGGCCGCCTCAGCCCCTCGTCTCAAGCCATGATCAACTTTATCACCTCGCTCATCGGTGTCGTCGTTATGCTGATTGTAGCAGGGGCAGCTTTTGTGACCACGATCGGCTCGATAGGATACAGGACACCTACCACCTTGATGCTGCCCAAAGCGCCTTTGATCGCCATCATTTTCGTGGGCAGTCTCATGTTTGCCATACAGTTTTTCATACGTGCAGTAACAAATTTGAACAGATGGAAGACCGGGAGAACTGAGGGAGTCCGCTCGCCGGAGAAGGTCAGCTCTGCATTTTAGTGTTTGAGGAGGGCAATTAATTATGGATTGGCAGTTGTGGCTCCTGACCATATTTAGCATCCTGCTGGTTCTGATGCTGACGGGGATGCCGATTGCTCTCTGTTTCTTTTTCATCAATATCTTCGGCATGTATTTCTTCTTCGGGGGCCTCATGGGTCTCGAGAACCTTGTCGACTCCGTCTATACGAGCCTTAACAGTTTTATTCTGCTCCCTATCCCCCTGTTTATCCTGATGGGGGATATTATGTTTCAATCGGGCATCGCGCCGACCCTGATACAAGTGGTAGGGAAGTGGATGGGAAGGTTGCCGGGCAGACTGGCCCTACTCGCTGTGGGTGCGGGCACATTGCTGTCCACTCTCACGGGAACGAGTCTTGCCAGCGTTGCCATGCTGGGTTCCACCCTGGTTCCTGAAATGGAGGCCCACGGCTATAAGAAGCCTATGAGCCTGGGGCCCATTTTGGGTAGCGGCGGACTCGCCATGCTGATCCCGCCAAGCGCGCTGGCCGTTCTGTGCGGTGCCATAGGTGAAATATCCATCAGCAAAATTTTGATAGGCATCATCTTTCCCGGCCTGCTGGTGGCAGGGCTTATGGCAGGCTACATCATTACAAGATGCACCGTGCAACCGGAGATTGCTCCTATATATGACGTCAAAGAGATACCTCTGTCGGAAAAACTGCACGAGACAGTAAAATATGTGTTGCCTCAAGGTTTGATTATATTCGCGGTAATCGGGCTCATGTTCCTTGGGATAGCGGGCCCTTCGGAGGCCGCGGCCTGCGGTGCCGTCGGCACATGCATTCTGGCGGCTTGTTACAAGAGGCTCACGTGGACGGTTATAAAAAAGGCGACTCTCTCTTCACTCAACGTAACGGGCATGATCCTTATGATCATGTGCGGAGCCCAGGCATTCAGCCAGATACTGGCATTTAGCGGCGCCAGCGCGGGATTGGCGGAATTTGCCACGCAGTTACCGGTCGCTCCTATCGTTATTGTGATTGCCATGCAAATCATAATACTCTTTCTTGGTTGCCTTATGGATGTGGTATCTATCATGATGATTACCCTTCCCATCTTTGTGCCGGTGATAAGACAATTAGGCTTTAGTGATGTCTGGTTCGCGATCATCTACCTGATGAACCTGGAAATAGCCGGTATTTCCCCGCCATTCGGCCTCAGCCTTTTTGTTATGAAGTCCGTGGCCCCGGAAGACACCACTATTGGTGATGTGTACAGAGCGGCCGTGCCCTTTATGCTGTGCAGTTTGGCGGCCATGATTCTGATAGGTTGCTATCCTCAAATCGCGCTCTGGTTACCCGGCATATCAGGGTTCCGTTGATGAAAGGATTGAGACAGGCTTGTTTCATTTCTTCCGCTCGAGCCGCAAAGGAGGCTGAAAGGAGCTGCGGCTGAGCGCCTGGTCTGTCTTTTCAAGATAATTGCACACGTGATGGAAGAAGTCGTTCCTGCTGTGTCCTGCCTGTCACGCTGAGTGAGGGGTACCGGTTACGGTAAAGGATGGAGCAAGAACGAGGGTCCGGGGAGATCCCGGGCATCCGATGAATCGAGGCTATGGGGAAGATGCGAACGCGATCGACAAGACCGGAAGAACATTGGACCATGCGCGATACATCAAAGAGACGGCGCGGGCCGGAGTCGGAGCTGTCCGACGAGAGGTGGGGTGTGCATTGGCCGGATTGGTCTGCAGGGGACATGTGAGACTCAGGGGCGTGTTCAGACCGGTTTACGAAATCACTCCGAAAGGCGAGGGGTGTTCTCCACGCTGAGTGTGGATTGAAGAAAGGAAGAAGAGGATGAAGAAACTAATCGTTACCGTTGCGCCGGCGAGCAATTTCCAGGGCAAGGACGCGAATCCCGCGTTGCCGTACAGTCCTGAGGAGGTGGCGGAAGCCACGTATGAGGCATGGAATGAAGGCGCTTCCATCGTACATATCCATGGGAGGGACGCGGCAGGATTGCCCACCAACGATCCCGGTTTCTTTCAGGAAGCTGATCGTCTCATCCGGGAAAAGGACTGCGACATCATACTCCAGCACAGCATGGCGCCAGCCAACCCCTTTTTACTGGGCACGGACATTGCCGACATAGACGACGGGCTCAGGACGAGCACGACAACTCCTCCTCCCGAGATGGTGAGCCTGGAGATTGCGCCGTGCATCATCGTCTGGGGCGGAAAGGCTGTTCCGTTCAACTGGAATCGGCTCTGGGCGGAAAAAGCCGCGGCGAACATTCTCGAGAGAGGGATCGTGCCGGAGATAGAGATCTATAATAACGGACAGATGGATGACCTGGAGTACCTGATCGGCAAGAAGCTTCTCAAGAAGCCGTATTACGTGAGCTTCGTGATGAACATGCATCGGGTGGGATCAGGTTTCATGCGATATTCTCCCCGGCACGTCGTGCACCTGGTGGATCTGCTGCCCCCGGACTCGATCTTCTCGGTGCTGGGCGTGGGCTATCCCGCCGAGTTCGAAGCCACGACTCTTTCGATCCTGCTGGGTGGGAATGTCCGGGTCGGTTTCGAAGACAATATCCACATTGAAAAAGGCAAGCTCGCCAAGAACAGCGCTGAGCTGGTGGCAAAAATCGTCAGAATAGCCAAAGAGCTGGGTCGTGAAATCGCCAGCCCCGCGGAAGCCCGGGAGATGCTGGGGATACCCCCGCTGGGAAAGTGAAGCGATTGATCTGAACGACAAGGGAGAGAATCGAACCACGCGCCATGATTGGCCTTAGACGAGGAACCTTCTGCGGTTACATCACCAAGGGCGCGGTGTCCTCACTCGGGAGTCGGTGACAGAGCTTCCGATTGCGTGCGGGACGGGAAGGTCGGCTTTCCTGAGCGTTCTTCCCGGCATGGCCTATGCTGCTCTTCTGAGAGAGGGAACACGAGGGCCGCACTGATAATCTCCGGGGATCCTCCCGCACAGGCAGGTCAACACGGCGAGAAGAAATAGGAACAAAAATGGAGGCTAAGATGGCTGAGCAACAATTTCCTCACGTGTTCAGCGAAGGTCGAGTCGGAAAATTCACCGTCCCGAATCGTGTCAAATATGCGGCGTGCTGCGTGAGCAACTTCTGCACCCGGGACGGTTTCATTTCGGAGCGAGAGTATGCCCGTGACCGGGTGATCTCGCAGACGGGTGCGTCCATTATGACAAATCAGGGGGCATATCCCGACAAATCCGGAGAGGGCAAGGCGTATCACTCGCAGCTTTGCATCAACGATGACAAGTATATTCCGGGGCTGAAACGAATCGCGAATCTGTTTCACGAGCACAAGGCGGTCGCCGTTCAGCAGATCCTTCACGGCGGACGTTACGGTGGCCATGATCTGGGCTACTGCGTACAGCCCTCGGATACGCCTCAAACGCTGAGGCATTTTCGTCCGCCCCGGGCGATGACCAAGGAGGAGATAGCCCGGGCGATCGACGACCACGCCAAGGCCGCAAAACGCGCGATGAAAGCAGGTTATGACGGTGTGGAAGTGACGAGCTTCCTCGGGTACCTGATGAGTACCTTTCTCTCACCGTTCACCAACAAGCGAACCGACGAGTACGGCGGCTCGGTGGAAAAGCGAGCTCGGTTCATGGTGGAGATCATCGAGGCCCTTCGCAAGGCCGTGGGACCGGACAAGCTGGTCATTATCCGCCTGAACGGCACGGAGCTGATGGATGAATACGGCGGTAACACCGAGGACGAATGCCTCGAGATCATAAAAATCGCCGCGGCGTGCAAGGTGGACATGATCAGCATGGTTATCGGCTGGCATGAATCGCGGCAGGGAGCACTGGGCAGGGATGTGAGCCGGACGGAATGGCTGCCCATGGCCGAACGGGCGAAGAAGCATATCGGAGACGTGCCGCTGGCCTTTGGCCCGCGCCTTTCCGATCCATGGGAAGCAGACAAGGCGCTGGCGACGGGAGTATTCGACTACTGGGAAATCTGCCGCCCGCTCCTGAGCGATCCGGAAATGATCCACAAGATACGCAGTGGAGAGCCCGAGCGCATCAAGCCGTGCATCGGTTGCATGCTCTGCCTGGCAAAGATGTTCTACGACCAGCCCTATATCTGCGCGGTGAACCCTCGATTGGGGCACGAAGTGGAACCGGAGTTCGGCGCCAATCCCGCCGCGGTCAAGAAGAGAGTAATGGTGGCCGGCGGAGGACCGGCAGGCCTGGAGGCGGCCATCGCGGCGTGCCAACGCGGTCACGAGGTGGTCATTTTTGAGGCGGCCGACGTACTGGGAGGCGCTCTGATTCCCTCTTCCAAGGATATCAGCGGGGGCGAAGTGCTCATAGAGCTTCGAGATTACTACCTGAAGCGCATCGAAGAGCTGGGTATCGAGGTCCGCTTGAACACCCCCGTGAATCGACGGGTCGCTGTCGACTTCTTCCCTGATGTGGTCGTGGTCGCCACCGGCGCGAAGGTGAAGAAACCCGCCATTCCCGGCGCGGACGGGCAAAACGTGCACGACGCGTGGAACATCTTGAGTAACGGTGACCTCACCAGCCTCGGAACGAATGTGGTCGTGCTCGGCGGCGGAAAGGTCGGGCTGACCGTTGCCGAGGTCCTGGCCGAACAGGGCAAGAAGCCCGTGATAGTGGAACCGCAGAAGAGGGTCGACCTGGACGTCTCCATGACATTCAAGTGGCGGCACAATACGCTTGTCAAACAGTTGGCCATCGGCGTGTACACGGAAGCCGAGGCCCTCGCCATCGAAAACGGCTCGGTAAAGATCCGGGACAAAGACGGGGCTGAGAAGAGCTTGCCCGCGGATACCGTGATCCTGGCCGGTCCTCTCGAGCCGAATCAGAAGCTTGTGTCGGAGTTAGAATACTTCTGCGACGAGCTCTATGTCGTGGGTGACGCCATGATCCCCCGGAGCCTGTACAACGCGATCCACGAAGGATACAAGTTGGGCACACGCATCTAGGTTGGTTCAAGGAGGGTAAGAAATCATGGAGGGCTTCACACCGTGGCCAAAGGAATTCGCTGACACGTATCGTGACGCCGGGTACTGGCTCGGGAAAACAATAAGCGAAGTCATGGATGAAAGCTTCAGCCGGTACGCGTCTCGCACGGCGCTGATAACGGATGACGGTCGACACTTCACCTATGAAGAACTGGGGAGACTGATCACCCGGCTCGCGCTCCATCTCAACGCATTGGGGCTCAACACCTATGACCGTCTCATCTTACAGATGCCGAATAGCGCGGAGGTGGTCATCACCTACCTGGCCACCCTCAAGGCAGGGGTCATCCCCATCATGGCCCTTGCTGCTCACCGTGAAGCAGAGATCGGATACTTCGCGCAGTTGTCGGAGGCGAGAGCCCTTGCCGTGGCAGGCAGCTTCAGGGGCTTTGACTTTCAGGAGATGGCCGCGGCGGTGCAGGCCGTGAATCCGCAGCTCGCCCTTGTCCTGGTAACCGGAGATGAGCCTCGGGAGGGATACCATTCCATTGACGCGTTCCTCAAAGATCCGATCGAGGAGCGAGTGCAGCCCGAAGTGCTTCCTCGACCCGATCCGCACCTGCCTGCGGTATTACTGCTGTCAGGTGGAACGACAGGCATCCCGAAGCTCATTCCCCGCACACACAACGACTATGTGTACAATTTTCTCCGGAATGCCGAGATATGCGAGCTGGACGAGAATACCGTTCTCTATGCCCTGGAGTTGATCCAGAAGCATAGGGTCACTCACTTCGTCGGTGTGCCCACGATGATCCTCGGGCTGCTCAACCATCCCGCACGGGATCAATATGACCTGAGCTCGCTGAAATGCATCCTGACCGGCGGTTCGAAGCTGAACCCGGAAGTGGCTCTGAGAATCAGGCCGGAACTCGGCTGCGAGGTCCAACAGGTGCTCGGAATGGCTGAAGGCCCTCTCTATTGGAACAGGCTCGGGGAACCGGATGAGGTGAATCTCCACACCCAGGGGAGAGGCCAATCGCCCGCGGATGAATTCAGAATCGTCGATCCGGATACCGGAAAAGAAGTGCCCGAGGGTGAGGTTGGGGAGCTTTGGTGCCGAGGGCCTCATACCATTCGGGGCTATTACCGCGCGCCCGAGCACAATGCCGGGGCTTTCACGGAGGACGGGTTCTACAAGTCAGGAGATCTCGTGAGACTGCATCCCAGCGGCAACGTCGTGGTGGAAGGGCGCATCAAGGATTGCATCAACCGCGGGGGAGAAAAGATCAGCGCGGAAGAAGTTGAAGACCATATCCTGGCACATCCCGATGTGGACAACTGCGCGTATGTGGCCATGCCCGATCACCTTCTAGGAGAACGAGCATGCGCGTACATCACCATGAAGCCGGGAATGAAGATCACGCTCGCGTTGCTCAACGAATTTCTCCTCAATCAGAGAAAGATAGCGAAGTACAAGCTTCCCGAGAGGCTCGAATTGATCGATGCGTTTCCCCTTACCGCGGTGGGAAAGATAAATAAACAGGTCCTGCGAGACATGATTTCAACGAAGCTCCAGGAAGAGAGGTGATCAGAGAGATTGTGTGAGCAAAACAACCGAACGAACGCGGAAAACGATCATGATCGGTGAAAGCTTTGGCGGTTGTCCCAGTGCTTCTCGTCGCTATCGAATGTGGTGGACGCGGATGGCAGCGCAGGTCAGTGACTGCATTTTGAGATATTGGATTGGACTCCCCGCCTTTGGGCCGGGGGAACCGCCGCATGTTCGTTTCAGCAATACAAGCCAGCGAGCGCAGATCGCAACCTTGTAGTTTCAGATCTCGTCGCGGCTCATCCCGGATCTGGAGGACGACAGCATGGAATTCTGGATAATTCAATCGTTAAATGCGGTCGCCTTCGCTATGCTCCTCTTCTTACTGTGCGCCGGTTTGTCCTTAATCTTTGGGTTGATGAACATTCTGAACCTCG
>JARRRG010000109.1:0-6428 GCA_037380965.1 Deltaproteobacteria bacterium | reverse complement strand
ATATTGATCGGTTTACCTTTCATTTTACCCCTGCGAGACTGTGCAGTAGCAAAATGCCGCAATTATATAGAATGCCATGAACTTGTCTCTCTGTCTATCCAATTTGGGCAGGAACCATTTCCCCATTCCACTCCCCTTGCAAACCCATCCGAGTAAGCTCTTACCACCACGGCTTTATTTGCCGGTGGTTCATCCAAGGCATTTAATTTGAGGGGAGAATCGTAATTTGCGGTGTATTAGTTCAGCTAACACATGAACTTTCATTTCAGCACCCCGGAAGGCGCCTCCCGACCCATTCGGCTGGATTATCCTCGATGGGGCACGGCCCTCACCAAACAATGCCATTCATGACACGCGTGGGACGCGGTCAGACGTCACTCGACGCTCCCCGTGCTTTCAGCTCTGCCGCGAGTATTTCATTTACGAGCTTGGGATTGGCTTTGCCTTTGGTGGCTTTCATGACCTGTCCCACGAAAAATCCGAGGATCTTGGTCTTGCCGCCCAAGAATTTTTTGACTTCCCCGGGATTCTTGTCGAGTACCGTCCGGATCAGCTCGCTCAGTTCGTCCGCATCCGAGATTTGCGCGAGGCCCTGTTTCTCTATGATCGACCGTGCGTCGCTTCCGGTGGAATACATCTCCTCAAAAACGCCTTTGGCAATCTTGCCCGAAATCGTTCCCTTTTCGATCAACGAGAGGAGCTCGGCAAGTTGTTCCGGCTTGACAGGGCACGCGGCGATTCCCGCCTCGTCACCCTTGAGCATTCTCATCAACTCGGTCATGATCCAGTTGCTGACGGATTTGGGCTGCGGGAAAAGTCCCACCGTGCGCTCGAAATAATCGGCGAGCTCACGGGACGCGGTGAGTACTCCCGCGTCGTACGCGGGAACACCGAATTGCTCGACGAATCGTTTCTTCTTTTCAGCCGGCAGCTCCGGGAGTTCCCTGCGGATCTTTTCCACGAGCGCGGCCTCGACGCGCAGTGGCAGCAGGTCCGGATCGGGGAAATAGCGGTAATCGTGGGCCTGCTCTTTGCTTCTCATGGACGCGGTGGTACCCGAGGCAGCGTCAAAGAGCCGCGTCTCCTGCACGATCCTCTCGCCGTCTCTCAGGGCGGTGATCTGTCGATCTATTTCGTACTGGAGCCCCCGCTGGACATTCCGAAAGGAATTCATATTCTTGAGCTCGGTCTTGACTCCGAGCGAGTCCTCACCCGCGGGGCGCACGGAAACGTTGGCATCGCAGCGAAAACTTCCCTCCTCCATGTTCCCGTCGCAGATCTCCAAATAGACGAGGATGGTCCTGAGGGTGCGCAAATATTCGCCGGCTTCCTCAGGGGAACGAATATCAGGCTCGGACACCACCTCCATGAGGGGCACGCCGGTCCTGTTAAGGTCAACGTAGGAGACGGGCCTCGTCTCATCGTGTATGAGTTTGCCCGCGTCTTCTTCAAGGTGGACACGCGTGACCCCGATGCGTCTCGAGCCTTGGTCGGTCTCTATGTCTATCCACCCGTGTTCTGCGACGGGCAGTTCATACTGAGATATTTGATAGTTTTTCGGAAGATCGGGATAGTAGTAATTCTTCCGCGCAAACCGGCTGAACTCGTTTATCGTGCAGTCGCATGCGAGCGCCATCCGCACGGCAAATTCGAGGGCCTTCCGGTTCAGGACCGGGAGCACACCGGGCATGCCCAAACATATCGGGCAGGTGTGAGTATTGGGATCTGCCCCGAAGCGAGTGGTGCACGAGCAGAAGGCCTTGGAATCAGTCAGCAGTTGCGCGTGGACCTCGAGTCCGATTACAGCCTCATATTCCATGAATCCATCCTACACCGGCGGTCGTTTCACATGATGATCGGTCACCTTCTGAAACGCGGAAGCCAGTTGAATCAATCGGCCCTCTTCGAAATGCGGCGCGATCAGTTGGACTCCGACGGGCAGACCTCCCTCTGAAAAGCCTCCAGGCACGGCAATCCCGGGCAGGCCGGCCATATTCACCGGGATCGTGAACACGTCAGTGAGATACATCTGAATCGGATCATCGATCTTCTCTCCGATCCTGAACGGCGGCGACGGGGCCGTCGGACACAGAATGGCATCGCACGTACCAAAGGCCTTCTTGAAATCACCGGTGATGAGGGTGCGCACCTTGGCTGCCTTGAGATAGTACGCGTCGTAGTATCCTGACGAGAGGGCGTACGTCCCCAACATTATCCTTCGCTTGACCTCGGAGCCGAAGCCTTCCGCGCGCGTGCGGCAGTACATATCGATCATACTGTCGTACGTTTCAGCCCGATGGCCGTACTTCACGCCGTCATACCGGGCGAGATTAGAAGAGGCTTCGCTGGGCGCGATAATGTAATAGGCCGCGATGCCGTAGTCGAGGTGGGGGAGGGACAGCTCTACAAAGGTGACGCCAAGGCTTTCGAAGACCTCGCGGGCTTCGCGGATCACCCGATCCACATCGAGGTCGTCCAGCAAGCTGAAGAACTCTGTTGGCAATCCCAGGGTCATCCCCCTGACGGGTTTTTCGAGGAAGGTCGTGAAATCGGGCACATCCCACGGCACTGACGTGGAATCGGAGGGATCATGACCGCAGATGAGGTTCATCAGCGAGGCTACGTCGCGGACATCGCGGCCTATGGGGCCGATCTGATCGAGGCTCGAAGCATAGGCAACCAGACCATACCGCGAAACAGCTCCGTACGTGGGCTTCAAACCGGTGACCCCGCAGAAGGACGCGGGCAGGCGGATAGATCCGCCCGTATCCGAGCCCACGGAGACAACCGCTTCCATCGCGGCCACGGCTGCTGCGGGCCCGCCGCTGGAGCCTCCTGGGATCATATCGAGATTCCACGGATTCCGCGTCGGTCCCCAATAGGAGGTTTCCGTGGACGATCCCATTGCAAATTCGTCCATATTGGCCAATCCGAGAATCACCATGCCTTCGTCTCGGAGTCGACTGACAACCGTGGCATCGTACGGAGGTACGAAATTCCAGAGAATCTTGGACGCACATGTGGTCCGGTGACCCCGGACACACATATTGTCCTTCACCGCGATGGGTATGCCGGTGAGGGGACCGGTATGCCCGGACGTCAGGCGACGGTCCGCCTCTTCGGCCATGGCGAGCGCCAGGTCTTCCGTCACGGTAACGTACGAATTGACCCGGTCTTCGACGGCCGCAATCCTCTCCAGAACCGAGCGAGTAATGTCCGCGGAACTCGCCTCATTCTTACGGAGTATGTCCGCCAGCTCAAAGGCTGTCTTTTCGTACAGATGGGACACGGTTTGCATCCTCTTTTCGGGACGGGTCTGCAATCGACCCGAGGCATTTGTCCCCGCGCTCCGTCAGCTCTCCCAACAATGAAAAACGATGTTGGAGGACAAATAGTCTCGAAGATTCAGGGCACCCACGTATGAATCTTGCCGGCCCGCTCCGACGAGACCAAGAGAGCGCCGGTTCTATTCTATGACCTTGGGAACCAGGAAGGATGTTCCGCTCACCGCAGGGCCGTTAGAGAGAGCTTCCTCGGCCGGCAACGACTCGCGAACCTTGTCGTCTCTGAGGGGAGTATAGAGCTCAACAGGACCGGCCATGGGCTCGACATCCTCGGTGGGAACCTCAGCGAGCTTATCCATGTATTTCAGGATGTCATCAAGTTGAGCCTGATACTTTTTCTTCTCTTCAGGTTCGAGATTGAGCCTCCCCAGGAGTGCCACGTAATCAACTTCTTGTTCGGTGATCTTCATTCCGATGTTCCTCGTCAGGCGGCGCTCACGCCCCTGGATCAAGAGTCTCAAAATAGCTCCAGTGCAGAGACTCTGTCAAGGGCGATGACTCTCCCTCCGCAAATACCGGTACCATTCGGCCCGATGTCGGGGGGGAGGGTGCAGGAGCCGTCGCACAGTGGCAGGATCGAGAGGCCCGGCGGAGGGATGGCTGCTCCACTGAAGCGCGTTGCCATTGAGATCGACGAGGGCATCCCATCGAAATGTGTGCCCTGGAATCTGAGACTCCGGCCTCCACACAGGCTGAAAGCCGGGTTTACCTATCCCGACCAGTCCTTGGCCTAATCCCACGGCCTTGGGGTTACCGTGGCATTCTTGACAGTTCCGTCCCACGCGGGACGTGGTGTGGGGCACGTACGGATTGAATATCAGAGCCGGGCGCCCCGATCCTGATGTGGGTATGTTCCTGTCAAGGAGAAGGTTGGCCTTGGCATCCACGTGAGAAATCACGTACTGGAACATCGGTCTCATTACAGAGATCTTTCCCTCACTATCCAATCCCAGTGGAGGTCGTTCCCATCTTCGCGCGGTATACCCTCGAAACCAAGCTCCGGATCGTTCCTCACCGCTGAGCCAGTCTTTCGTGGTGGGCAATTTCCATTCGGATATCGGCTTGTAGGGCAGGGGACCCTCCCGAGGAGGGAGCGGGTCCGCATAGGTTCCCACGTACCGGGCGAGCAGCTCCTGTACCTGTGGATCGTTCTGGCCGGCCGTAGGAGCCCATTTCCAATAGTCGGCCCTTTCCTCGAGCATCAGGTGTAACCCGTAGTCCTGGAACGACCAGGCAGCGTGACACGCCGAACATTTCAACCTTTTTTGATGGGCCGCCACCCGGTGCGGGATAATTTCCGGATTCCAGGCCGGGACCGTACGACCGGGCCCCCCGAGAAGCAGCATCTTTCCATTCGGCTCCTTGAGAATCGCAGGATGGTCACCACGAACATGGCATCCTTCACATGATATGCGGACCCCGTTGTTCGGCGAGTGCGGGATTTGCCCTGTGCCGTGAACTTCGTCCAGGGAGTGGCAGTCCATACACTCCATGCCGGCCCGAAAATGGACGTCCGCGGCCAGTCGGTGATGTTCTGCCCCGTAGATTCTCCGAGGCTGCCGTCCCTCAACGAATGGGGAGATGAATCCCCGCTGGAAATCCTTTTCGAAGAGTCCAACGTAATCGGCTCCAACATGGTTCGAGTTGTGGCACTTCAGGCATGCCGTGATACCCGTGTCTCTGACAATAGCGTGATGTTTCGACTTGGCGTCACTGCCATTCGGATAGGCCACATGACAGGCTGAGCATCCCTGTCCTCGACGCTCTCCCCAGCGCGTAGATCCTTGCGTGTAGAGATGGCACCTCAGGCACGAGCGCCGAAGCAAATCGTCTCCCAGATTCTTCGATCGCGAGGGATGGGGCACCTCTTTCAACGTGCATGCCCTCACCGTCGCATAGTGCGGTGAAGGCTCCTTCTGCGCGCCGAAAGCAAACCGCGTGTGGTTTATCATCCGGGGAGCCAGTGCCATCGGTGATAATCTGACCCGCCGGGCCTCCTCAGGATGGCAGGTTCCACACGTCTTTTCTACGACTCTCAGATCACCCGGGTCAGCCACGAGTCCATCGTGAGCCTGGTTCTCTTCGTCCGCTGCTGGATTCCCACCGTGGCATTGCACACAGGCAATCGCATGGGAGGCATCCATGCGCGCGTGATCTTCATGGCACGTGACGCATTTTCCCGGTTCCCGGCATGCAATCCGTTGCCGCATACGGGGAGGGGCCCCCCACCATTTCGGGTACAGCGGTGTCGCGGCTGCACCCTCGAGCCGCGGAGACGGTATTAGTGACGGTCGGACCAGCTCGGCGGGCTGCTCTCCCGAGAAACAGGGAACAGCGAATGAAATCGAGAGAACGGCAACTGCCGTCACGAGGAGACGGGGAACTGATGGAGCATGGAATGCGATCATATGAGAACGGTGAGCCGTCATTCAGAAGTTCAAACCGAAGGACCCCAGTGCGAGATCGGCCCGCTGGAGATCCTCAATTGCCGGCACTACGATGCGAAGGGCCCGCGAAAGCTCGAGACTCTTCGAGAGAGATGGTATCCACATTATCTGTTACTGCGTATGATCCTTTCGAGCCTCGCTGCGGGGAGCTTGCCGCCTGAAGGATGACTTCGGACAAATTCGACCAGAACATTCCGGACGCCAGCCAGGGCTTTTTGGTAATTAGGGTGACCGGGAGATATACCGTTAAGCGCCAGTATTTGGGCGGCCGCGTCCCATTCTTGGCCCGGCGTCAAATTCAGTGGCTGAGGCCATCTGAAGGTAGCCCTTTTCTCTAGAGGCTTTTTCTCAGGCTGTGGAGCGGCCTTCACTGCACTGCCCTTGCAATGATCGGGGTTGCGAAAACACTTCAGCCTGCATTGCTCCAAGTAGTACTCGTCATAGCCCATTTTCTTGCAGCAGTCGTTGCATTGTTGCCGCGTCTGTTTTGCCCAGCCCGGCGGGCCGGAAAACTGCACGGCGAAGCAAACCAGGAAAGAGACAAGGATGATCTTGATAATCAATCGGGGATGCGAGGTGCCTATGCTTCCCAAGATGGACCGCTTCATGATCGCGGGCATGATCGATACCTCCAATC
>JARRRG010000108.1:0-7544 GCA_037380965.1 Deltaproteobacteria bacterium | reverse complement strand
CAGGGATTGGGCAAAAGATTCCCGTGCATCTCGAGACGAGCAGGAGGTCCTCAATGGCGTGAGCCGGACGTGCGGTAATTTGTCGCTCAATCTGAAATTGCGTGGTAACATGTCGGGGAGGTCCCTCCTGATCTCTCGCGGTTCACCATGCCGTGATCTGAAGGGGGAGCGGCCAAAGGATGGTACAATAGGGGGCTTTGGCTGGTATTGGCATTCATTTCGATGAGATCGCGTGTGGCGAATTGCTGAAGCGAGGGGGTTGAAGTCTAGATGTCTGAATTAACATTACTTTCTTCAGGGCATTTTGTGGCGTTCATGGTCCTGGGCTTTGCCACGGGGATTTACGGTACGCTCATTGGAGCGGGAGGTGGGTTTGTACTGATGCCCGTGTTGCTCCTGCTCTATCCCGAGAGGTCCCCCGCGCACATCACCGCGGTATCGCTCGCGGTTGTCTTTTTTAATGCCTTGGGCGGCTCTGAAACCTATGCCATGATGAAACGAATTGATTACAAGTCCGGGCTGATGTTCGCGGCCGCAACAATTCCAGGAGCTATCATTGGCGCCCTGAATACTGCATATGTCCCGCGCTATACCTTCGATATTATCTTCGGCGTGCTGCTGATTGCCGCGACGGCCTTTTTGAGCCTTCGGTCCAATATCGCGGAACGTACGAGAACCGTCAACACGTATCGCTACCAGATGTCTCGCCACCTGGTAGAGGCCAACGGCGTCAGCCATGACTATACGTTTAATCCTCTTCTGGGAATCGGGGTGAGCTTTCTGGTCGGTTACGTATCCAGTTTCCTGGGAATCGGAGGAGGAATCATTCATGTTCCGGTGCTCACCTATCTCCTGAATTTCCCGGTGCACATAGCCACCGCGACTTCGCACTTCATCCTCGCGATCATGGCTCTTACGGGGACGCTGACCCATATCTTCGCGGGCACGTTTGGCGAAGCGATCGATATGACACTCTCTCTGTCTATCGGCGTGCTGATCGGCGCACCGTTGGGCGCCCACCTGTCCAACAAGATCCAGGCGAACTGGATTATTCGGTGCCTGGCCATAGCGTTGGGTCTGGTGGGGATCAGAATTCTGGTCAAAGTCTTCTGGTTTTGAGCTCGGGACGTCCGTGCCACGGCCTCGTGGCGGAGGCAGGGAAGCCTGTCTTCAGGGTGCTCGGAAAGCCTTCTTTATCGTGCTCTCCCGGTTTTGCGCGCGCTTTACCGTGCTGCCGATGCGCCTTTCCCATTGCCTGTACCCGTTTCCGCGATTTCGCAGGCAAAAAAACGTGTCTGGAAGTACAGGGCTACATTGACCAAAAGGATCAGGACCGGCACTTCGACCAGTGGGCCTATGACCGCGGCAAACGCGGCACCCGAGTTTATGCCGAAAACCGACACCGACACCGCGATGGCCAGTTCAAAATTGTTACTGGCCGCGGTGAAGGAGAGGGTCGTCGATTTGCAGTAATCACCGCTGATCTTGGCCGCCATCCAAAAACTCACAAAGAACATCACAACAAAATAGATGAGTAACGGAAGCGCAATGCGGAGGACATCCAGCGGGATTTGCACAATCAGGTTCCCCTTCAAGCTGAACATGACCACAATAGTGAACAGGAGCGCAATGAGCGTAATGGGACTGATTTTGGGGATGAACACCTGTTCGTACCACTCTTTTCCTTTGATTTTGATCAACGCGAACCGGGTGATCAGTCCCCCGATGAACGGAATACCCAGGTAGATGAATACGCTTTCCGCGATCTGCCCCATGGTGACCTTGACGATGCTTCCACTCAGCCCGAAGAGCGGCGGTAGAATCGTAATAAAGAACCATGCGTACACACTGTAGAAGAGCACCTGAAAGATACTGTTCAAGGCTACCAAACTGGCGGCATATTCGGTGTCGCCCTTGGCCAGCTCGTTCCAGACAATCACCATGGCAATGCACCGGGCCAGGCCGATCATGATCAATCCCACCATGTACTCCGGATGAGTGTGAAGCAACGCGATTGCCAGAACAAACATGAGAATGGGACCGACAATCCAGTTCTGAACCAGAGACAGGCCCAATACTTTCCAATCCCGGAATACGTCCCCCAATTCCTCGTACTTCACTTTGGCCAGAGGGGGATACATCATGAGGATTAAGCCGATTGCGATCGGCACATTTGTAGTCCCCACCTGAAAATAACCGATGACATCTTCCACCTGAGGCATGAGGTATCCCGTCCCAACCCCAACCGCCATGGCGAGGAAGATCCATAACGTCAGGTACCGATCAACAAATGAAAGCCGTTTCAGGAGGGCTCCGGTTTCCGACATGAGCGTCACGCTCCTTTTCGGATGTTTTCAGTTAACAAGTTGCCTGACGGTTTCTCATGGCCTTCCTCGCCCGATTCGCGCGATCCATCCAATTAAACGGTGCGGAAGGGATTCCTGATTTACCTTGTTGACGGGCCTATCTTGCGTTCTCAATCACCACTGGCTTCTATGAGTAGGCGTTCTCGGCAAGCACCCCTCACTTCTCTCGGGCGGCCTTGAACAGCGACTCCTCGCTCGGATCTTCAATGGCAAGACCGCCTGTAAGAAGATCCGAAAGCAGCCTTACCGCTTCTCCGTCAACCCAGCACTGGGTGAACTTGCCTCTCTTCTGCACATCGATCAAGCCTGATCTCCGAAGCTCCTTGATGTGATGTGAGATGGTAGAAGAAACGACATGGAGGCCTTTGCCAAGGGCGCCAACCCATTTCCTCATCTCTTCATCGAAGCTGCACAAGGTGTCCGGAGGGCTGCCCGAGACCAGGGGCAGGAAGATCGCGAGGCGATTGGGATTGGATAGAGCCTTGAAGGCTTCTGCAAACCGCGCCAGATTATCTTCTCGATAGTTCGACATACGTCGATATATCCCATGCCTCAGTAAGTTTGCCCAGAACTCAATTGTTTGTGCAATGCCGAGCTTCATTTGACGACGGGAATAGACCCCTACAGAAAGGGGCAGACGTTCTCGGGTCAAGAGTGGCGCGGCGCCATAGTTCCTTCCTGCGCAAATCGAAGGCCATGTTGGGTCATATCCATGCTCAACACCGGGTACAAGTCTCTGGTCGTGTCAAGCCCCTTTAATCTCACTTGAGACTTCGGCCCCACGACAACCCGATGGGAAAGGAGTTCGTACGTCTGCCCGGAAATTATAACGCTACCCCCCCGGGAGTGAGCCTGAATCCGATCCGTCTCGTTGACTGCTGAGCCGACAATCCCGTATTTTGCCCTCCTTTCCGATCCAATATTTCCAACCACGACCTCACCCGTATGGATGCCCACTCCCATAGCCAGCGACGGGAGTCCTTCTATAAGGTTCTGTTGCGCGGCTTTGGCGCATTCACGCTGCATTTCCAGAGCACAATTCACCGCGTCTGCAGCCCTTGCAGGAGCGTCTGACTCCAAGCCGTTGAAAAATGCCAAGACTGAGTCGCCGTAGAAATCCACTACAATTCCCTCGTATTTTTCGATCACGTTAATTGCCGCGGAGAAGTGTCGGTTGAGAAGCTTTGTGACCTGTTCGGGACGCAATTTCTCCGCTGCCTGAGAGAATCCGCGGAGGTCTGCCATGAGGATGGTCGCCACGTGGTTCTCTCCGCCCAAGCGAATGCCTTCCGGATTTTCCAGCAGTTCATTAGCGATCTTCCTATCGACGTACCAGCCGAAGGTGTGCTCGATTAATTCTTTTCGCCTCAGGCCGTCTACCATGAGATTGAAACGGCGGTTCAATTGTGAGATTTCATCAAATCCATTTGCAGCGAGCGCCACGCTCAAGTCGCCTTCTTCCACTTTGGAGGCAGCCTCCGAAATCTCGCCTATATGCTTGGACACCGACTTGGCGCATCCCCGTATCAGGAGTCCCACGAAGATCATCGTGGCAAGGCCACCGAACAGGTAATTGAAATGAAATCTGGATATCGAGGCGAATACGTCGTTGCCCGGAGAAAACAGCACGAGATACCAGTCCGTACTGGGAATTCTAAGGAATCCGACAACCGTCTTAGGAAATAAGCCCTCGCTGAGGATCGTACCGAAATTCTTGGTTTGCATCTCTTTTAGAACTGTTCTCTCCAAAGAGTCGCCCGACTTCCCGAATGGCTTGCCCGACCAAGACGCGCGGTCAGTTCGAGCAAGGTATGTCCCGTCCCGCGTCATCAACCTTGCAGAACCGCCTGCCCACTTGCCAACTTCGAGAATGTTGTCAAGCAAAGAATCAAATCGTACCGTAACCACGAGACGCTTGGTTGGGGCCTCACCAGCGCCGCCGAACTTCTTGACTATCGAAAGGAAATTGGTCTTCAAGCGCGAGCGCAAACTCCTTGAGCAAAGAGTCTTGAGCCTATAGGTAGTTGGAGGCACCGTCTCATCTACGTCAACCAGTGATGGATCTTTCGAGTATCGGAGCCGCTCATTCTGATATACAAGGCACACGAAGTCGGGTGATCCTTCAGAGCCTCCTCCGGCAAGGGACGGGAACCTGTGCGCGGCCCCCTGTTCCGTAGGCTGCACAGGGTCGACATCTACAGAACGTACTCCCGGCTGGTTGGCAAGCTTCTGAATCAGAAATGCTTGAGTCACCGACCCGTTGGGGATCTCCTCTGCTTGGACAATCAAATCGATCAACGACTGCTTTTCGTCGACCCTCATTTGAATTTGATGAGCAGTCTTTTCCAGTCTCAATTTGACGGAATCGGTCCATTGGCTTTGAAGGGTTGCTCGCGCGTACATGAGCGACGCATATCCGGCACCAAGGAGCACAATTGTAACCGGCAACAGAAGGAAAAGGAAGAAACGTGTTTGCAGTGAACTTTTCATATTTCCTCTTTGAACCGGCTTCTATGCAGTCCAAAGCCACTGCCCTTTGCCGGCTCGGTTCAGGCCCGTGATGGGACCACCCAATGCCAGCCTCAAGTGATCCTGTTTTATTTCCTCGAGGCCGCGACGGAATTGCTCAAATAAGATTGAAGAGTGACCCAGGTCACCATTCATGATGATGATCCGCGCACCCTATGCGTCGCCTGGGGAAAGCAATCAGCCCCACACACGAAAAGATGCGGGGCCGAGTTGCCTTCCAGCGGCAAGCGTGGACTCAGAGTCCCCAGTAAATCAGTTTTCTCACCTTACCCTTCGTTGTGCGGGGGGCTTCTGTCTTCGCGCACGTTTCCTGGCTTTCGCCGGCGTAGAGGGCACCCATCGAGTCTGGTATTGGGCCGGATAGCCATAACCAGGACCGTAACTGTAGCCCCCAAATCCGTACCCCCCGTAATAGGTGGCACCAGGGAAGTAACCACCGTACCCTCCTGACCAGGAGGGATAGCAGCCGGCTCAAGCGGCCTCGGAAACGCAAGGCACGGTCATCAGGACGAAAATCCCAATGAAAAGAAATAACTTGGCAAGTTTAATGGTACGCATTCTCTCTCCTTTCATTTGTATAATCCGGCGCGTGCGGCTAATAGCCAAAATGCCGGAATTCGGATGCCCGCCGGGTAGATCGAAGTGGGACATCAGGAGTTCGCCACGTAGACCAACCTTGACGGCTATTGCACCTCAAAATGGAATCCACTCAGATATTCTTGAAGCCCAGCCCTCTTCTCGTCGCTGAGTTGGGGGCAGTCTTCGGGCCCCTTGATTCCTTCGGCCACCCGCAAGGCGAACACTGTGCATGTTGGCTCCCGACATTCGCCACAGTTGGTCTTGGGTAACAGCCTCAGAATCTCAAGCATCTGGGGCTTGGGCTCCTCTTGATAACTAGGTGGGATACCCCGTTTCTTGTCCCACGTCTCATTTATCTCATGCTGGAGCCATTTAAGAATCTTCTCCGCTTCTTCCTCGTCCTGGAGCGCATTGACATAGATCTCCCGACTATGAAGGGTGATGAGCTTACCGTACGCCTGGAGGGTGAGCGCCGGTGGAGACACAGAGTAATTGGTTCCGCCGAGCACTGTGTTCAGATAGGGCAACACCTCGGAAATGTCCTGGTCCAGATGAGCGACGCAATGGAGAGAAAGGAAACTGGGGTTGCACTTGGGTAGAAACATTTCCTTCTTGTATCCTTCTAACAGCATGACACCCTCTCCTCATCAGATGCTTGAAATGCTGGTCATTTCACTTGATCGAGGCTCACTTTGCGTGTGAGCTTGTGCCATCCGGGGTGCTTGCGGTCACATCCAGGACCACTCGGTTTTTAGACGGTCAACCGTCGGGGATTCGGTGGCCTGCTTTGCTGATAATCTTCGTCTTGACCACCACCATCGGGAAGAATGCCTTCGAGTCCGGGTGGAACGTATAAGCCAAAGTCTGAACCTCCATCGGTAATGATTTGCTCAGACGGGCCGACAGTTCGTCTCGGGCGTTGAAATTGGGGGGCATGTAATGGCCGACATTCTTCATATGGCAGTCTTGGCACGTCTTCGTGCCTCCAGCCGGCACATAGGCATGTAGATAGCTCCCGTAAAGGGTGGCGCATTGCATGGGCATGTCGGGAGAATCCAAAACCGGACCCAATCCATGGCATTGTCCGCACATTAACGAATTCTTAAGCAGCGGACTCTTCTTGACAGGGTGCCCCTCATGTTCGGGCATGTCTTTAGTGCCATACACCACCCCTTTCTCCGGCCGACCATGAACCATGGCTTTCTCGTTGTGACACACCAAGCAGCTTATGTTCAGCTTGCGTATCTTGCCCTTGTCGCCGTTGATCATGGCTCTCGCGATCTCTCCTGCCACAGCATCTGTTCCGTATTTTATCTGGGGGAAATGACACTTAAAGCACGGAAAGTCGCGCTTGATCGTCTGATCCGCGGGCTCTCCCGGCTTTGCAGTCCTCTTGAAGTATGGAATCAAAAGCATCACGTCATGCAGCCCTATCAGAGGACGCGCATGATGAGACTTCTCCCACTGCTCGTAAATCTTTTCATGGCATTCCTTGCAACTGGATGAATCAAACATCCTTATCAATTGATCCACGGTGGAAGCCGGTGCGACCGTTTCGCTCCAAACATGGGTACAGTTGAGAAGCAAAACAGCTACGATCGAGATGCCAACGAGCAATCGGGGGCTGATATTCCAACGGCCATGCAGCTTCATTGCGTTATCACCAACTTATCCTTTCTTAATATGAAACGGGCAATCGTCGAAAAACTCCCTGGCCTCTCCTTGCCAAGGTGGTAACGGCAAATTGGCTACCCAAGGCAACAGTGGCGCTCGACTGTGTTTTGGCAGCGTCATCCGTGACCTCCCCCTTGAGAGCGTCGGCCACCTGGGGAGATTCTTTCCCGAGTTTCCCTCGTGCGAGCATGGCTCAGCTACTTTATATAGGTCGCCGTAGACTCGGCTAAGGCAAAACCAGTTCCTACAGTCCCCACCGCCAACTCCACGGCAACCATGCATGCTGACCGTTTCATCTTTACGACTCCTCGGTGAGGAAGCTGCGAGGCCCATCTGCCTGAAGTGCTCCTGGGAACTCGAGGCGCTTCAAAGGGGGCATCCGGAGGGACCGCACCC
>JARRRG010000107.1:0-8470 GCA_037380965.1 Deltaproteobacteria bacterium | reverse complement strand
AACGGGCGGGAGGGCAATTTCAGTTCCCCCCCGCCGCGTTCCATTCCCAGGGCCTCTTTGAGGAGGGTAATGTCGAGGTGGATGGTGAGCGCTTGCACGAGCTCGTCGACCGTGAATTTACCTCCGAGCAGAAGAATTTCGTGGGGCGATTTTCCGGTCTCCTTTGATTCATGCAGCGCCGCGGAGTAGTCACGTTTCGTTATGGTTCCCGTTTCCAAAAGGAGGCTGATGATGGAATGATGATCAATCACCGGAATGCTCCGCCGTCTTTCCGTAGAGGGCAATCTCCCCGGTCTGGCCGTGGATGATCATCTTGCTCCCCACCACGATCTCCTCGTCGCTGAAACGCACTGACTCCGGTTTGCCCGAGAATTTGGCTATGCCGCGCACCTGTGCCACATAGACCTTACGAAGAGACCGGGCAATGTCGGCTGCATGCGCCCCCCGTCCCCCAAGCCGACTGACCAGAGCTGTTGAAACGGGAAGGGAGAACACTCCTTCCATTATCTCTTCGGGAATCGGATCGTTCACGATAAAGATGAACCCGTCGAGCTTTTCGCCTTCGGAGAGATTCTTGTTCATCGCGTCGATGATGGACTGGGCCTTCGCAATGTGTCGGAACGGTGCGATCTGATTGCGGTCGGTGACCATGATGCCCCGGAACACGGTTCCGGAAATGCCGGTTCCCTGCTCGATCACCCGATAGCCAGACGCTTCCAGGCTGGGCACGCGTTCCAGGCGCTCCCGGTGCTTGCGAATCTGAAGGACGAAAACCCTCCCCTTCTCGATGGTGTATTCGGTGCTCACCGGCAGATGAAGACGCTCTGCCGTACGGAAGAGAAACGAGGAAAGCTGCTTCCAGCCGTCCGGCATCTGAGAGGCCAGCGATTCGGTCCGCTTCCACGGATCGTACACCGGAATGGTGGCCACCTTGCCCCCGACAACGTCGGTTCCCTGGTCTCGATGCGCGAAATCCCCCCTCAGGTCCAAGGTGAACGGGTTGTATGAAACGACGCCGGTGCCTGATGAGTCGTACTCCATGTTGCCGTATACCATCGCCTGGACAATGGCCGGGGTTCGCCAGTCCCCGTCGATTCCTGCGGCCTCCCGGTACTGGCGAGCCGCGCGGCCGTCGTACGAATGGAGCACCGCCATAGCGCAATAGGTGAGGAGATCCAGAAAACGGCCTTGGTCCAGTAATTCGATAGCCTCCGGGGCCAGCTCGCGCAGACGTATTTTATAATCAAAGGCCAGTTGCCGCATCTGGCCGCCGCTCATTTCGGCCTTGAAATTCACCCTCCAGCGCACCTTGCGCTCGTCGATGATGTCCTGGAACTCCTCCCGTTCCACACCGAATACCGATTGACCAAACTCCTGGAGGAAGCGGCGATAGCAATCGTACGCGAACCATGAATCCACCTTCCCGGCCAATGCCGCCGCGATCTCGTCGTTGATCCCGACATTGGTTATCGTCATCATCATGCCGGGCAAGCTCAGCCGTGCGCCGGAGCGAACCGAGAACAGCGCTGGATCGGACGGATCGCCGAACGATCTTCCACAGCGCCGTTCCAACTCCTGCACGGCCGAGGTGAGTCCGTCACGGAAGGTGGAGTCGACGAGCATCGCCTCAAGCTCTTTCAACGGCTGCGCGGTGGTGATGACAAAATAGGGCGGGGTATTTTCCGCGAAGTGCAACAGGGATGCTTTCTGCCCGATTCTGCAGGCGGACATCTCTCCCTGCTCAGGGAAGTAAAAGGGAACATCGAGCGTGCGGGCTGCATCCGCCTGGACCACTCTCCTGCCCGATTCGGCCAGACGTTGATTGAGGAACAGTTCCACCTTGTCGATGAAGCCTTCGAGAACCCGGAGGTTCCCGTCCCGGGCCTGGAGATCGGAGATATAGAGTGTCTTCAAATAATTGTTGAAGAAATCGCTGTCCGGTATCTCTTTCAGGGTTGTCAGGGCCTTCAGTTTCCTGGGGAGCTTCTCGATGGCACAATTCGAGAGGCATTGATCGAAGGGCTCCTCGAACCAGGCCCGATAGAAGTCATATACATCCTCTAATTCCGAATGAATGACCCGCAACAGGTCCCGGACCTTGTCGAACGTGAGCCCGAGACCCCCCGCGCTGCGCAGATCCTTGCCCACCTGTTCGAGATAGTAGCTCGAGTGACCGTTGACCGAGATTCCCTGTATCAGGCTGTCCAGGAAGCAGAGCGCATCAGGAAGGTTCTCCAGGGTGATGTCGTTGAAATGGGTGTTACTGATGCCGGTGGCAAGAGTCTCCTGAAGCGATTCCAGAGCCAGGTCTTTGTTGAATGCCTCGAAACGCTCCTCGATGTAAGTCGCCTTCTGCGCGTACGCGTGGCCGGCTTTCTTGGCCCGCAGTACGATCGGCGTTCCCGGTTGTTCCCGATGTATTCGCTCCATCTCCGCCACATAATCCTCGCTGCCCTCGGTGAGGGTTACGGGAGGGGGCAGGGGCTCGTGGCGGTCCGGTGTGAGCGCCGTCTCCTTGATCTCTCCCCGTTCCGCGATAATCGAACTGAACTCCTCGAGCTCCTCACTCGCGGTCGCGCCGGATGTGGAGTCGGCCACGATGAAGTACTTCGTGTGGAGCCCTTTCAACAATTCCACGACATCCAGGACCGCGCGCCTCGAGAATTCCGGCCAGGCTTCATCTCCCCGGTAACGATCGGTATCGACAACTATCAGATCCTGCAGACTGTTCCTCTGGGAAGAGTCGATCTTGTAGTCATCGAGGATACGGTGCAGGAGACTCCTTATGCCCGCTGCCTCTTCAGGTGAAGCCCATTCTTCCATTCGCAGATAGGGCATGGATTCGGACGGCATCCATTCGGCAAGATCCTGGGTCCGGCCGGTCAAGAAGTAATGGACGATACTGAGGCAGAAATAGAAATTCTCGATACTTCCCCGCCAGTGAATGTCCCCGCGCAGCTTCCCGAGAAAGTTGCCGATCGGCTTTACCCCTCGATTAGCCAGGAGCTTTGCAAGTCCCGCGGCGGTAAGCCGCAAGTTATCCAGTGGGCCGATGTCTTTAAACGAATAGGGTATCGCCTTGATAAGCGTTCGAGTCAGGAAATGGGTGATTGACGAGTTGGCGTTCAGGAGTGAAGAGATCCAGCACTGAATTAAATCCTCGTCGCACAGACGCGTGTCACCGAGCTCGATCTGAATGATGAGATAGGACATGAGCCGCCGCATGATCCGGGGATTCGATGCGACGATGGCGAGGAAACTCTTGATATGCTGCACATGGGCCTGATTTTCCCGTGGATCCTCTGCAATAACCAATGGCTCTCCGGTATCGTCGTCTTCGATCGTGTACCGCTTTTCTCGCGGGGAAATCAGGGGCCGCCGCACGAGATGGTCAACGAAATCGAAGGCCATGAGGTGATAGCCGTTTCTGCCCAGGGTCACTCCCAACGACTCCAGAGACTTCAAGGAGGAGACCACCTCGGTCGTGTCTTCCGAAGCGTACGCCCGGTCAAGGAAGAGTTCCGCAAACCGGTCGACAAGCTTCTTTGACGCCTGCTTCCGCGTGCTTTCGAGACGGACCACGATCTCACAGACACCACCGATGAGAAGCTCCTTGATTTCGGGCTTGTCGATGGCGAGGATTTGAAATGCCAGTACCTCGCAAAACGCTTCCTGGACACGTGGCGGCAGCTCGTCGATCATCTCCTGAAAGGACGCGAGAATTTCTCGCCACTCATCCCCCAGGCTTCTGATGAATTCAATTCCCCGGCGAATCTCTCCTTCCTCGGCCGAGGCTCCGTTCTCGAGAATCGTACGGTACGCGTTCCGCATCGTTTCGATCGCGTCGTGCGAGTGCAGGCCGATCCTGGCGAGTATCTTCTCGGAAAAACGCTCCTTTTCGGCAAAATCCTCTTCAGCGACGATACGAGTCAGCTTCTCCACCGGCGCGCGGGGGGAGGGCTGGATTTCTCCCAGCGCGGTGATGAGCGCGGCCGCGGACATCCTGTTCAGATACGGAGAAAGCCGTGCCTTTACCTCTTCGGAGCGTCTTTTCAGCGCGCCCCGGATGCTGAAGATCTCCAGGATTCGCCGTTCGAACGGATTCACCGGTGCTCCAAAGAGCTCCGCGGTCAGAAATCCGAGACACCGTTCGACAAATGGCAGGTACACCTCAAGAGATCCCTCGTCCGCGGATTTCAGCACACTCTCCACGAGCCGCGAGATCGCGTATTCTCCTTCCGAACGCGCTTCCCGATCAAAAGGCTGCCGCGCCGCGGCAAACAAATAGCTGAGCACAATTTCCATCACCCGAGGCAGCCGATTGCTCAGGGCCTCATCATCCCTGTCGAGGACATACCTGGAGAGCGTTCGGACGAGGTCAAGCCAATTAGGAATTTCATAGAGAATCGGGATAAGATTTTCTCGTATGGCCAGACGGCGTCCCTCGAAGGAGGTGAGGTACACCAGGTCCTCGAGCGATTCCCGCGAGAATCTCGGGAACAGGGTGATGTGAGAGTCGGTCTGCCGCAGATCTATCAGATAAGGTGACGCTTCTTCACCTGTGCGGTCCAGGACCATGAGGACCGTTGTGAGACCCTCCACCTCGAGAGCGTTCACCCCTTCGAATTCGAGTCCCGACTGATTCAATACCGACGCCATTCCCGCGACCTGGTAGGGGTTCAGGGGCTCCCGATCACCAATCTGTCTGATCAGGTCTTTGACTTGCATGGCCCTCGGCTATCCTCACAATAATCCTTGCAGAAAAGGTTAATTCATCGGACCTCCGACCGCAAGTAGAACCAAACCCAGGAGAGAGACGGTCGGACCCGGGCCGGAAGCGGTGCGTTCTTCACGCTGCCTTTCCCCCTGCGAACAAACCGTTGCATGAATTCACATCGCGGGCTGAACACTCTGCCGGTGCTCACATTGCCTGATCCGTTTGCCTTACCGGGTCCATGATCGAGTCCGGTCGTGAGACCGTGTTCACCCCCCTCTCTCACGGCTCACCGAACAATCGCAATTCATTTCACGGGTAGTCCCCGAGAGGAAACATCTGGCATCCGGCTAGAAGGAGATCAGGTCGACGAGATCTTCTCTCGAGAAGTGTTTGAGGAGGGACTTGTCATCTTCCATTACGATCGCATCCATAAGCTGCCTCTTTTCCGAGATTATGGTGTCGATCTTCTCTTCGAGCGTGTTTTCCGTAATGAGTTTGAATACCTGAACCCCTCTTCTCTGGCCGATTCGGTGAACCCTGTCAGTGGCCTGCTCTTCCCGGGCCGAATTCCACCACCGGTCGTAGTGGATCACAACCGATCCGCCCGTCAAGTCTATGCCGAGCCCGGAGGCCCTCAGTGAAGCGGTGAATACCATGCAGTCAGGTTCTTCGTTGAAACGCTTGACCGCCTCGGCCCGTTTTCTTGTATGCCCTTTTATGGTGGCAAAGGCGATTCCCTCGTCTTTGAGAAAGGCCTCGATCAAGCTCAGCATCTTGACATACTGGCTGAAGACCACGACCTTCTGACCCGACCTCAAGCTCTCCTCGAGGAGCTCGACAAAAAGATCCCACTTGCCGGACGCGTATTTCCGGTAGTCCTCGGTCTCACCCTCCATCAATGCGGGATGATCGCAAATCTGCTTCAGGTAGTTCAGCACCGCAAAGACGTGCATGTACGGAATCTTCTGGCCCGGATCTTTCAACGTGAGGACCAGATCTCTCCCCTGATTGTCCGCCACGTCTCTGTAGAAACGAATCTGGTCCTGGGTCAGCGTGCACCGACGCACATCTTCGATTTTGGGCGGCAGTTCCCGCAACACCTGATCTTTGGTCCGGCGCAAGGTGAAGGGGTTGATGACCTTGCAGAGACTCTGCTCTCTCGATTTGTCCGCCTCTTCCTCTATGGGACCGCGGAACTGCTTTTCAAAGAGCCTGTCCGACATGAGATAGCCGGGCAGGACGATGTCAAACAGTGCTTTCAGATCGGTCAGGCTGTTTTCGATGGGGGTGCCGGTGAGCCCCACGGTACAGACCGCGTCGAGCGCCTTCACCGCGGCATAGGTCTTGGTCGACTTGTTTTTCACCGCCTGAATCTCATCCAACACGATCAACTCGAAACAGTAATCGGCAAGCATCTCGATATCTCTGAGCGCGATGCCGTAGGAGGTTATGATGAGACGGTGCTCGTCAAACCCCTCCTGAAAGGAGCGATCGGTGCCATGGTAGACATAGGGATCGAGATGCGGCGCGTATTGGAGCACCTTGTCTTTCCAATGACTGAGAACGGTGGTGGGACAGATCACGAGATAGCGAATTCCCGACGTTTTGATATCCCCTCAACTTCCCCCTCATCGCCTTGATCGAGGGAAGCCGGCCGGGAGGCTTGAGCATCTCGAGCCTCTCGAACCATTCGCGCAGCTGCGACGATGAGAACCGCCGCTCCAGTCGATCGTGGAGCGCGAGAAATCGGAGGTACTCCGTCCGCCCCATGGTGAGGGTATTGTCTTTGTCGAGGAGCGGTTCCTCCAACGCGTCCATCCAGGCAAATTCCTGAGACCGCGTGTCCACCCACTTGTCGCCCCGAATGAGGAAACGTTTCTTATGCTTCCTGGCTTCGAATATCTCCCGGAACGACATTCGGAAGTCCCCGAAGTCATAGTCCACCGCCAGGGAGACCCCTTCATCGCTGAAGGTGTGATGATCCACCGTGGCCTTCTCATACGTGTCGATCATCTGGCGGCTGAACAGGGTCTCGTCGACAAATATCCCCGGTTCCTCCTTGAGCAGCGCTCCATGCTCTTCCATAAAAGCCGTGATTTTCTCAGCAGGCACGATGGTGGTCTTTTGGGCGGAAAAATACTCGGCAGGCAGGCCGCTGGGGTTGAAGGCAAGTCTGAGAAATCCCCAGTCCGGAAAAAAGTAGTACGTTCCGAAAAGTTGATTTTCCAACGTGGTGCGGTCGAGGTACTCATCTTCGGGCTCCCTGTCCGGATCGGGATTCTCGACCACGGGCGTGATACGGAGATCCGCGGATTCGGTCAGGTCGACGCGATACCCGGTCTTCAGAGGTTTCGGGTGAATCAGGAGGTCATCGCCGATGATCCCCTTCTTCTCGCCCATTTCGATGACCGTGCCGATGTGAGGCCTCGGCGGGATGATACGCAGAATTACATTCTCATCTTCGTCAAGAGCTTCAACAATGAGTTCTTGCTTGTGCTCGAGAAAACTCATGTGAAAGCTGCCGCCGCCGCGACCCGAGATGAGAAATCCAACCTTCGCAATTTTATGCCAGATACTCTCCTCATAGTGCTGCAGCACGGATTTCATCCCGCGCCGGTTCAAATCTTCCTCAGATTCACTGTAGCTCCACGGCCGTCGCCTCAGAGAGGGAATCTTCGGGTCTTTCAGCTTCCGGTTGTACATCCTCTTGAAGAGTGTGGAATCAATGTCACGTCGCACAATATCGAAGAAATCATGCAGGAACTCCTCAACAAGGCGCTCACCCGGCATGAATGCGAGAACCTCGCCATTGTCGCGGCTGGAAAAACTGATTCTCAGGCCCTCGCCACCATGGTTCACTTCTGCTTTGAAACCGAGGATCGAATCACCGAAATGCTTGTACCCGAACCATCCGATGTCGTGCCAGAAGCTGTCCTGGAAATCCTCCCCCAGGGTGCGCAGTCTGCCGGTCTCGGGGTCAGGTCTGAGAATGTATCGAACAAAAGAAACAATGTGATGGCAATACGTTCGAGTATTCGATCGAAAGCAGCCGCAGGACGCGCGGTTCAACAGCTTGGATTCAGGATCAAGGGAAATGTGAGCATTGACCCCTCGGGGAGCCGAAGGATCAGTGACGAGTCCGAAGTAACATTCTCTTCCGAAGTTAATATGTGAAATTCGCGAATTTTGGATCAATCGGAGGCCTTGTTCGAGAACTTCCGAGTTAAACTGACTACTTATGTCTTGAGGAAGCTCTCCCCCCCTTGTTGCGCCGGAGGACTGTGACCGTAATTGTACTACTTTTCCGAACACTTAAAACTCCTGTACCCATACCCCCAGCCTATAGTCCACGTGGCGCAAGTACCACAACATTTAGGGGTTGTCAATACTAAAAAATAAATTGAGATATTACCGACAAGAGATTTTAACCAAGCAAATATCGGCCCAAAATTAACCTTCCAGTTTAACTAATCGGCCCCCTGTGAGATGTTCGCGAAAATAACTAACAGCGTACCGAGTGATATTATTTCCCGTAAGCTGTTCAATTGATGACATATTCCACTTATATCGCCCGATCTGAGCCACCGCGCTCAACGCGTTATCCAAACTGAAATCCGCGCAAGATTGTCACGCGGCCAAGATGCTCGACATGAGGTGAGCGTACGGGGTGGTGCTTGAATCACCGTCGTCTCCCCCGATGGGGGCAGGAGAGAGCGTCCTTGGAGTCTCCGGGCACGGAGAGAGGTCCGAGGC
>JARRRG010000106.1:0-6526 GCA_037380965.1 Deltaproteobacteria bacterium | reverse complement strand
GATACGAAGGAAATGGACTGCGGCATATGAAAAACTCATTCGAGAGGCGTTTGGGATACCGGAAACCAGTTGCATGGAGGTGTTCTTGGAACAAGCCCGGTCTCTCATGAACAATCTCTCGAAAAGTCTTCTTGGTTCGCCCGCCTACCGTATGGAGAATTTGCTGAACATGGGCTTTTCCTCCGGTAACAGGTCCCTGTTCGATGCTGTCCCGGGGGGAACGGCGTGGCTGTCCCTTTGGACCGACTCATACGAGAATATTGTCGGCAAATTTTTCCGCCTGCCCAGGTTCGGCTTGGCCCGGGAACACGAAGAGCGTGTGCAGAAAGCCATGAACGCTCAGTTAGCGTTCCTGAAGGCGCTTTATCCGTTATGGGAGTTGCTGTTGGGTACCGCGAGATCCGCGGTAAACAGAGTGATGGACAACGTGAAGCAACTGGAGGTGAAGCAGATCACGCCTGAGACCGGCCAGCTTTTTTACAAGATTTGGCTTTCCAACAGCGAAGACGCTTACATCGAATTGTTCAAGTCCGACCTTTTCTGCCGCACTTTGGGAAATACTATTAACAGTGGCCTGGAGGCAAAAAAGAAGATGGACAAGGTGATGACCTATGGACTGTCCTTCTGGAACATCCCCTCCCAAACAGACATGAACGAGGTCTATGAGGCAATCTACAGCCTGAGAAAACAGGTAAGAAATCTCGAGAGCGAACTGGCCGAAGTGCGGCAAGCGGGTAAAAAACGCCTGCGCAAGGAGATCATCCATGAGAACATTTGAGGACCAACTTACGATAAATTTTGCGGAACGATGGATAGACACCGCCTCAAAGCTTGTCAGAGGGTTCGACAATCTGCTTTCAATGGGAGAGATCGAGTCCGACCGTACCGATAAGGATCTTGTGTACCAGGAGGACAAGATGAAGCTGTACCAATACAGGAAGACTACGCAGAATGTCTGCCAGGTGCCGCTGCTGATTTGTTATGCGTTGGTGAATCGCCAGTATATGATGGACCTTGAACCGGACCGCAGCCTCATCAGGAACCTTCTCGACCTGGGCCTCGACATCTACATCATTGACTGGGGGTACCCAGGAAAAATGGACCGGTTTATCGAATTTGACGACTACATCGATCTCTACCTGTCCGATGCCGTAGATTTTGTCAGACGCGAGACGGGCGTCCCGGCAGTCAATCTCCTGGGCGTCTGCCAAGGCGGTACGATGGCTGCTATTTACACGGCGCTTTATCCGGAAAAGATTCGAAATCTCGTGGCCATGGTGGCGCCATTCGACTTCTCGGTTGACGACGGCCTGCTCAACCTCTGGGCCAAGTATCTCGACACGGACCTCGTGGAAGAGTCTATCGGGAACATCCCCGGGGATCTACTGAACGTCGCCTTTCTGATGCTCAAACCATTCTCCCTCATGATGGATAAGTATGTGGGATTCCTTGAGACGATTGACAATCCCAAAAATGTGGACTCATTCCTGAGAATGGAGAAGTGGATATTTGACAGCCCGGATCAGGCCGGAGCGGCCTGGAAGAAATTTGTTAAAGAATTGTACCAGGATAATAAACTCATCAAAGGTCAATTAACGATCAACGGCCGAAAGGTAGACTTGCGTAACATCACCCACCCGGTTCTGAACATATATGCTGAAAAAGACCACCTTGTCCCACCGTCATCCTCTCAGCCTCTTGAAAAATACGTAGGCAGCCGAGACATAACGACCGCGGCCTTTCCCGTAGGTCATATAGGAATTTATGTCTCTTCCAAAACCCAGAAGCAGTTGCCTCCACTGGTGGCGAAGTGGCTCTGGGAGCGCTCGGGAGAGTGCGACGCCCAGCGCGAGGTTGGCTAAGCTCGTGCCGGATCGTGACTGCAGGGATCGGGCCGGTCGAGTTTGCGCTCCACGCGAGGGTTCTCGACCGGCCTTCCATCCCTATTCCTGAGCTCCTTGCGTCAAGGACTTTCGCTCGCTCATATACACGACCTTGGTATCATGGGGCATCAATTCTCGGGAGGTGCCTCGAAATACAAAGCCCAACGCTCTTTTCCAGTAACCTTCAAGCGCTTGTTTTTTCATGAACAGTCCGATATGCCCGCAGTCGGGGATCACCATTTTCAGGACCTTTCCTGAGACATGCCTGGCCATATTGAAGAGCTGCGGTTGGAGCGTAATGTCGTCATTTGCACCGGCGATCAGCACCACTGGACACGTTATGTTCTTGAGCGACACATATCGGCCCATGACCTTGAGCTTCCCCTGAACGAGCCTGTTCTCCTTGAAGAGTTCGTAGACCGCTTGCAAATACCATGCGCCAGACAGATGTTGCGTGTGTTCGTACCAGGCTCGGAACCGTCGAGACCGGTCAACCACCTTGGGATCATCGATATTGGTAAGAAGCTTGAGATAGTCGCCCACATAACGATCGTACGGGTTGAAGTTCTTGAAACCGGTGCCAATAAACTTACCGTCCATGAGACCTGCGCCCAGCCTTACCAGGCCCTCGTAAAAGGGCATTGGCAGGTTTTGTACCGTGTCCTGAAGTTTTCCACCGCCCGCGGTGAAGTCGATAGGAGCGCCACCAAGAATTAATGAGGAGATCTTTTCCGGATACAACGAAGCACAGATGCTCGCCAGCCATCCAGCCTGACACAGTCCGATGACATGAACCTCGCCGCCTATCAAATCCAAGCATTGCAGCATTTGCCGAACGAGATCGTCAATTGTCTCGTGCCGTCTGGATACCTCCGCGCTCTTCCATTCCACAGCGTAAATGGTGCATTCAGAATGCTCTTTACACAACGCGACCAATGATTGTCCGGGCAAGGCATAGTCGGCTATACAGCTATGGTGCCCCGCCTGAGGCGGAAGAATGAGAATTGAGGCGCGGGATTTCCTTCGCGTGAATTGTCTGAGCTTGAACGCCTCCGTATCGAGCACGACAACATTCTCAGACTGCCAATCGGGTTTTTCCACCCTGAGCATCTCACTCCAAAACTTGAAGATCCCCGAGCAGAAGACCTGATAAAAATTTATCATCCATAACCACGAGAGATTCCCCATCAAGGCCGGGAAAGGCAGTGAATTCGAATTGACTCCGTTTGCCGCCATCGTGTCTGTCGCCTCCAATATGGATTTCTTCCGGTGCCATTCGCCCTGAAGATCGTGAGCTCTTGGGCGCACATAGAGCGCTTTCCGGTCGCTCTGAGCACAACATTCCCTTTGCCTGAAGGCCGAACTTTCCCTCGAAAGGAGATCGCTCGTGAAGTCAGGCCACGATTCCTGCTTCTCAATGTGGATGGCGGGACTCTAATTGAAGGCAGACGGTAGGCGATGGATGCGATTCGGTACGAAGGTTCCGTCGTGCCTGTTTCAAAGTGGCGTTCGAGGCTTTTTCAAAACGTGCCCGCCGAAGAGCAATTGAAAGGCTTCAAACGCCCGGAAAAACAATTAGCTCTCGGAAGGTGGGTGCTCTATAGGACACTCCGCGTGACCAGTCAAGTTCTTTTGTTTCGCCCGGCCCGGGTGGGCTCGCAACGAGACTACCAGCCGCCCTGATCATTGGGAAGTGAGACGGACCGCGAAAGACCGCGCATTTCATGACCGGCCGTTGTCCCGGCGATAGAGTATCTCGAGACCTCTCAGCCCGGTTTTTATGAGACGCGTTTCGTATTCCGCCAGGAGATCCGGAGAGGCAAAGCTCCCCTGGAGCCTGTTGGTGAGCACGGCACACATCCCGCCCGCCCTGAGGGGGTATGAGGAACAGCGGGCAAGGGTGAGGTACACTGACATCTCCATTTCAAAGTTGAGCGCTCCCGCTTTCCGCATCTTCTCAACCTTGTCCGGTTCCCGCGTCGGGAAGCCCGGAACCGCCCTGCCCTGTCCCGCGTAAAAATCCGAGGTGGTGCAGGTGAGTCCGCTGTGGTGCGGTATCCCGAGCTCTCGGGCCGCCTCGAGGAGCGACTCCAGTACGAGAGGATGCGCCCTGGCTTCCAGGTCGGATGACGCATAATAGTGCGTGGTGTTCTCGTCCCGAAGCGCCCGCTCGGTTATCACGAGATCGCCCGGGGCGATATGCTCTTGCAGGGCTCCGCACGTGCCCAGCCGAATGAATGTCGCGCTCGGCATGCACTGCGCAATCTCCACCAGAGCTATGGCCGTTGCCGAGGGACCGATACCGGTCGCCATCACCGAGGTTGGAATTCCCTTGTACAGGCCTGTGATTACCTGGAATTCCCGGTGCTTCCCTCGAAGCGCGGCGTCCTCAAGGAAACCCGCGATCGTTTCCGCACGCGCGGGATCGCCGCAGGTAAGGACATAGGGCGCGATATCTCCGGCTGCACAATCTATGTGGTAGAATCGGCCGGATCCTTTTCCAGGAACGTCCGTGTCTCCAGCCATCGGTACTATGCCCTGCCGTTCAAGGGCTTCACACCCGGTTTAGTCTAACCCTTCCGAAAGCAGCGCCTTCCCCGCCACGAGGCGCATGATCTGATTGGTCCCCGTATAGATCTGGGTGAGCTTTGCGTCCCGCATCATCCTCTCTACCGGGTAATCTTTCATGTACCCGTACCCGCCGTGGATCTGAACGGAGTCTGTCGTGACCTTCATCGCGGTGTCCGATGCGAGGAACTTTGCCAGGGCCGCGAGGACCGGCGCCCGGTCTGTTTCTCCGTCATCAAAGGCCTGGGCCGCTTTATATGTGAGGAGTCTGGCCGCCTCCACCGCCGCGGCCATGTCCGCGATCATGAACTGGATGGGTGAAAGCGCAGCTATGGGCCGCCCGAATTGGATTCTCTCACGCGCGTACCCTCGTGCCTGGTCCAGGGCACCCTGAGCCAATCCCACCGCCTGAGCGGCGCAAAACAACCGGCTCTTGCCGAGGGTGTTCATCAAGTTGGAGAATCCCTGCCCCTCGCTTCCGATGACATTTTCCGCGGGCACTTCCATAGCCTCGAAGAAGAGCTCTGAATTGATCGACCCCCTCATGCCCATCTTGTTCTCGTTCTTGCCGTACACCAGGCCCGGCATCCCCTTCTCCACCACGAATGCGGTCATCCCTTTCGCCTGCTTGTTCCGATCGGTATAGGCATAGAGCGCAATGAAGTCCGCGACGGACCCGTTAGTGATGAAGCACTTCTGACCGTTAATGATGTATCGGTCGCCCTTTCGGACAGCGGTGGTCCTCATGGAGAGCACATCCGAGCCGGCTCCGGGCTCGGTTGCGCCCAGAGCGGCGAGCATCTTGGAATCGCCTCCCAGCATCCCGAGGTACTTCTCTTTCAGCGCATCGCTGCCGCCTTGAAGGACCGGCAGCATGCCGTCGGCCTGAGCGATGAGCAGCAGCGCGGAGGACGCGCACGCCTTCGAGATCTCCTCGAGGATCATGGAAAAGATCAGAAACGAGGTCTCGACCCCGCCGTATGCCTCTGGCAACAGGGGCGTGAGGATGCCGTTCTCCGCGAAGACATTCACCGCATACTCGGGAAAGCCCGCGGTTTCGTCCAGCTCGGCCGCGCGCGGGGCGATCTCCTTCTGGACGATTTTGCGAACGGTATCCATGATCATCTGTTGCTCGTCAGAGAGTTTGAACATTATGGGCAGCTCCTTTGGTAGACTATGCCGAAGATCGACCGGCCTCTTTCAGGATTTCTCGAGCAATGACCAGTCTCTGAATCTGGTTGGTCCCTTCGAATACTTGAGTGAGCTTTGCGTCGCGGAACATCCGTTCCACCGGGAAGTCCTTCATGTACCCGTACCCGCCGAGGACCTGTACCGCGTCGGTGGTGATCTTCATCGCGGCATCGCTGGCAAAACATTTGGCCATGGACGCGAGCTTGGTGTTGCTCAGCCCCTCATCGCACAGTCGCGCGGCACGATAGACGAGGCCGCGGGAAGCCTCGATCAACGTTGCCGAGTCGGCGATGATCGCCTGGATGAGCTGGTGTTCCGCGATCGGTTTTCCGAACGTCTGACGTTCCATCGCGTATCGGACCATCGTGTCGAGCGCGCCCTGGGCAATACCAAGCGCCTGGGCGCCGACTGCGGGTCGAGACATGTCGAAGTCTGCCATAGCGAGCAAGAATCCGCGGCCCTCTTCTCCGAGGAGGTGCCCGGCCGGCACCCTCACCTCTTCGAGTATCACCTCGGTGGTATTCGATCCCCGCTGACCGAGCTTGTCCTCGGTCCGTCCAATCGACAGTCCGGGACGGTCGCGCTCGACCACGAAGAACGAGAGGCCCGCACGACCCGCGGCCTTGGCAGTGCGCGCGAGCACAGAATAGACGGACGCGACACCCCCGTTCGTCGCGAAACATTTTGTTCCGGAGATCACGTACTCGTTTCCGTCCCGCACCGCTTCGGTCTTTATCGAAGCCACGTCCGACCCCGCGGACGGCTCGGTAACAAGGTACGCGACGAGTTGCCGCTCATCCTGCACCCGTTTCAGCACCCGATTCCTCAGCTCTCCGGATGCACCCTCGACAATCGGAAACGAACCCACCGCCTGGATGATGAGC
>JARRRG010000105.1:0-6544 GCA_037380965.1 Deltaproteobacteria bacterium | reverse complement strand
CCAGGGGATATCCACCTATGCCCGGCAAAATCTGGAAACTGCGTTGAACCAAAACAGTGAACCCCGGAATTTCGAGCGATCTGATGAACTGATAGAGCGGCTCATCTCGAGGTTCTCCCGTGACCGTGCACACATCTCCCTCCGGGCAATCATCGGGACAGATGAAGTCCGACCGGCTGCAACACAGATTGAAATCATTGAGTCTCCATGGATTGGGAACAATCCCCGCAAGCTCCTGGGGCAAACTAATCTCTCGTGCATCCGGCAACGCTGCCAGGAGGAATGCGGCCGCGAGGTGAAACGGCACCATGGGGATTATCATGTCGTCGGCTTCGATCGCGGGAGAATTCATGAGCACCGATACTGCTTCCCCTCTGACCGCATGGACCCTGGGAGGGTCATCGATCCCCTCAAGATCTTTTTCGTGTTCGACAACGATTATCCGATCCGCGGACGCGTCCTCGATCAACCTGCTAAGGGCGAGCCGTCCGAATTTTCCGAATCCGGCAATTACGTACTTCATGTTACCGCTTTCCTTTCACGACTCTCACTTTCCCCGCAAGGTCGCGGGCCACGGTGATATCTCGGAATATACCTATAGCAGCGAAGATTTCACGAACCGAGCTTTCTTGTCGGTCGCCGATCTCCAGTATCAACGCACCGCGCTCCTTCAGGTAATCCCGAGCCTCGGAGGCCAGGCGACGAATGATGTCAAGACCCTCCGGCCCGCCATCAAGCGCGCTCATCGGTTCAAAGTTGACGATCTCGGGTTCGAGGGTGGGGATTACATCCGATGCGATGTATGGGGGGTTGGAACAGATTACGTCGAACCGCGTACCTGGCTTGACAGCGCCAAAAAGATCTGAGGCCAGGAAGCGCACCGACGCCGAGACCCCCGTCTCCTGCGCGTTAAAGGCTGCCGTCTGCAATGCCCGGAAGTCGATGTCCGTGGCTATTATCGAGGCCAGCCGGAGTTCCGTGGCCACGGCAACCGCGACCGCGCCGGACCCGGTTCCAATTTCCAGTATGTCCGGTGAGGAGACCGTACCCACCTCATTGACCACCGCTTCGACAAGGGTTTCCGTCTCCGGTCTCGGGATGAGAACCCCTGGAACGATTCGAAAAGGGATAGACCAGAACTCCTTGATGCCCGTGATCAAAGCCGTGGGCTCTCTCAGTGCGCGCCGCTTGACGAGCTCACGGTATCGGTCCCGTTCCGAGCTCAGCAAAGGCCGTTCCAGATCGAGGTACAATTGGACGCGGTCCACCTCCAACGCGTCGGCCAGAAGAACCTCCGCGTCCAATCGAGCCGAGGGAATCCCTTTTTCCCTGAAATAAGCGGCTGTCCATTCCAACACTGCTCCTGTGGTCCATTGTCGTGATGTGCGGGATTGGCTTCTCATTGGCGCTCAGCATCTCCTGTCAAGCTCTACTTCAATAATCAACAGGTTGCGTCGTCCATGTGATTGCAGCGGAAGATTCTCCGCGTGAACAAAAGATTTTTTTCGCTGACTCACGGAACCCGCGATTAGGGGATGTGTCTTATACTTTAACCCACTTCCTACCCCTTAAGAAATCCCGGCTCCTAGGGTGTCGGGATTTCACCCTTCCAAAGTAGCTGGCATTGAGGGGCGTTACTACTCCCCTCGTGCCCTGCCCACCACGCGCAGCCTTTGCATGATCAACTTGACAACCGGCTCGCGGGAACGTTATTTCTTAATTCCGACCATTTTTCCCCAATGGAGATTTTGATGAACATCGTCGTCCTGGTCAAGCAGGTGCCGAACACCAGTGAGGTTCGGATCGATCCCAAGAGCGGTAACCTGATTCGAGAAGGCGTCGAAAGCATTATGAATCCGGAAGACCGGCACGCGCTGGAGGCCGCGCTCCAGGTGAAAGATCGGAGCGACGCCCGAATCACGAGCCTTTCCATGGGCCCCCCTCAGGCAATAGATGTGATTTGTGAAGCGTTGGCCATGGGAGTCGATCGCGGCATTCTCCTTTCGGACAAGCTGTTCGCCGGCGCAGACACCTGGGCCACGTCAACGGCACTGGGCCGAGCGATTCAACGCATCGGTGATTATGACCTCATACTTGCCGGGCGACAGGCGGTAGACGGAGACACGGCGCAGATAGGTCCCCAGGTCGCGGAGTTTCTTGGCATCCCGCAACTCACGTACGTTCAAAGTCTGGAAGTCAGGGAAGGGCTGGTCGTTGCGGAACGTGTCATCGAGGAAGCCTGTGAGCGCATAGAAGCTCCCATGCCCGTGCTGGTCACGGTGCTGGCCTCACTCAACGAACCGCGCTATCCGACCGTGAACGGAATACTCGATGCCACGGCCGATTGGTCGGAGATCGAGGTGTGGAACGCGTACGACATTGGCGCCAAAGCTCCTGACCTTGGACTTTCCGGTTCCCTCACGCAGGTGATCCGTACCTTCACCCCGAAAGAGGCACGCGACACTCAATACCTGGAAGGCGCGCCCGCGTCTGTGGCCTCGCAGCTCGTGGAGCGGTTGCGGCAGAAGGAAATTCGGCTCGGAGAATAATATGGCAGAGATCGTCATTGACCTTGATAAGTGTAATGGCTGTGGGATGTGCTCGCGTTCCTGTCCCTATCAAGCAATCGAAATGGAGGACAAGAAGGCCAGGTGGCTCGAGGACCGCTGCACCCTCTGCGGGGCCTGCCTCGAGTCATGCAAGTTCGAAGCTTTGACCGGTCAAATGCCCGTTCGTCCGGTCCCGGATTTCTCCGCATACAGAGATGTCTGGGTCTTCGTGGAACAGACGAACGGTATAGTGCACAGGTCCGGTCTCGAACTGCTCGGCTGCGCGCGTACCCTTGCCGATGACCTGGACCAACAAGTCGTCGCGGTTGTCTTCGGTGACAAGGTGAGCCAGCATGCAACGGACCTGATTCATTATGGCGCTGACCGCTGCGTCGTGGTCGAGGATCCGTCATTAGCCTACTACCAGACGTGCTCGTACACTCATGCGCTGGCGGTGATCGTCGAAAGAAACCAACCCGCCATTCTTCTCATTGCAGCCACGCATCTCGGACGAGACCTCGCGCCGCGACTTGCCCGTCGAATGGGACTGGGACTCACAGCCGATTGCACGAGACTTTCGATAGATCCTGAAGAAAGGATACTCCTGCAAACGAGGCCGGCATTCGGCGGAAACATTATGGCGACCATCGTGACGCGCTTTTCGAGGCCCCAGACGGCTACCGTGAGGCCGGGAATCATGAAGGCCCTCGAGCCCGACCCATCTCGTACGGGCCGGATAGACGCGGAGCACCTTGACATGGCCGAGTGCAGGGAATTCACTAAGGTTCTCGAATGCGTCATGCAGGAAGAGAAAGGGATCAAGCTCCCGTCAGCAAAGATCATTGTGGCCGGCGGTCGCCCGGTATGTTCGGAACGGGGCATGTCGATTCTGAGCGAATTTGCCGAAGCGGTCGGCGGACAGGTGGCTTGCACAAGGGTGGTTGTCGAGGAAGGGTATCTGCCACCGGAACATCAAGTAGGCCAGACAGGGCAGACAGTGAGGCCGGAGGTCTACTTTGCCTGCGGCATATCAGGTGCGATCCAGCACAAGGCCGGAATGGACGGCTCGCGCTATATCGTGGCCATAAACAAGGACCCGGACGCACCGATCTTTGGCATCGCGGATTTCGCGATTGTGGGGGATCTCTTCGAAGTGCTTCCCGCTCTCACTCGCGAAGTGAGCGGGCAATGAACGGCCAATAAGAAAACCCGGAGCCGGTCGCTGTGCTGCGCGCAGGTAATGGACCAACCATTCACGCTTCGTCGGGCCATGGGAAGGCCGTCGGGGCGGAGCAAGGAACTGCCACCGGTCCCGGCCGAAAAAGCGCCCATCGAGAAGGGACTTCCTGAAAGAAGAGGATCTATGCCTGAGAAAGCAAGGCAGCAGCCGATGAAATTACACCGCCAGAGGGAGCCAGTGAATCACATTCCCAGACCGAAACCGGAAGAGCTTATCAGAAAGACCTTCGCCCGTTTCACGGACGAGGAAATCATCCCCCGGGCTCGCGAAATGGACGAGGCCGATGAGTTTCCCCGCTGGATGTTCGAGAAGATTGCAAAGACCGGCGCGTACGGAATTCGGTACCCGAAATCGGCAGGCGGTGGGGGCGGAAACACCACTCTCTTCTGTACCATGGTGGAAGAGCTGGCACGGGGATCGATGAGTGTAGGCGCGTTTACCTCCATGCAGTGTCTCATGGGCACGAACTTTCTCTATGAATACGGGACGCCCGAACAGCACGAGCGCCTGCTGAGGCCGGCTCTCAGGGGCGAAAAAGTCGCGTCGTTCGCGCTGACGGAAGCTGACGCGGGCACTGACCTGGGCAGCGTGAAGACCATCGCGAGGAGGGACGGGGATCACTGGACGATCAACGGCTCGAAGACGTGGATTACCAACGGGCCCGTGGCGGATTTCTATACGGTTCTCTGTCAGACTGACAAGTCCCTGGGCCTCAAGGGGTTAAACTTCTTTCTGATAGAGCGGGATACACCCGGCCTTTACGTATCGAAGAAATTTGACAAGCTCGGTACTCGGGCCACAGAGATCTCTGAGCTGGCTTTCACCGACGTGTGTATCCCCCTGGAAAACAGGCTTGGCGGGGAGGGCCAGGGCGTCGGAAACCTGCTCCGAATCCTGGCCGTGATCCGGGTCATGACCGCGGCTCTGTCTCTCGGATTGGCCCGCGCGGCGTACGATCAGTCCAAGCGGTACGCTATGGAGCGCACGCAATTTAAAAAGAGAATCGGCAGCTACCAATTGATCCAACAGAAGATCGCGAACATGGCTACCGAGATCTGGGCTTCGAAATTGATGATCTATAAGACGACCGAGATGATCGATCAGGGTGCGAGGGCATTGAAGGAAGCGTCTATGGCCAAGTACTTCGCATCGGAAACCGCGTGTCGGAGTACGGACGAGGCCACCCGGATTTACGGGGCGTACGGTTACTCCATGGAATATGACGTGCAGCGGTTTTACCGTGACAGCAGGTTTCTGCTCTTCGGTGGCGGTACCTCAGAGATACTTCAGACCATCATCTCCCGTGAGAGCGGAGTATTCTAGAGACGGTCACACCTGCCACCACCTGGTGCGAGCGAATCTCAGATCGCGCGGCACCTCCGTTCTCACGGCAATCTCGAGCCGCCTCGCGACCGAAGGCAACCCCTGTGTGAGATGGGGAAGCGATCGCTCCACCCGCTTTACCGCGTCCGCGTGCCGTTTCCAACTCTGAACGCGCCCAACTTGCAGTCGCTTTTAACGGGCGTATGCCTTCACGTGGCGGGGCTTATTTCTTGACTTCCAATTCAGTGTCGAGGAATTTCTGCAATTCTTCCCTGATCTGCTCCCGAGATACCATAGTAGCCTTGCGGGACGTGGTGATTACTTGTCCATGCGCGAGCCCGTACTCAACGGTCTGGGGGTAGTGGAACCGTCTCTTGGAGAGCCTTCTCTTGTCTATCCACGGTGCTTGGTGGATGGGAAGATAGAATGAAAAACGAAACGGCTCGATGACGATATGAAAGTGATACAGGTCGAAGTAACCTTCCTCAAATTCCACCTTGCACTTGGGCGTCAAGTAGATCCTGACATGGTGCTTGCTGCCCCCCGTTTCGCTCTCCCATTTCTTCTTGGCTTCTCCCGATAGGTGATAGATCTCCCTGTCCCCTCGTCGAACGTAATTGACCGTCAGGCAGTTATGGCCGCTCTTGAATATCTTCTCCAAGGCCCCATGCTTGAGTGGAAAAAGGTTGGTCGCGGTCTTGGTTTCGTGAACCAGAAAACAGAGAAAATAGCATGCCCTGGCAATTTCACACTCCGGAGAAGGCAGCGCGTCAATCTCTGCCAGATTCTGCCTATGGAAACGAAGTTTCTCAGGAACGATGGTCTTGGCTTCCTTCCCCTTCCTGAGCTTTTGCTGCGCGCGCGGTGGAGTGATCTTCCCGAATCGAAACCCCCGGTCCTTTGGAAGAAATGGCTTCAGCCCCCTATCGTCCCTCTTGTACACGATAATCGGATCCCGTTTGGGCGGTTTCTTGGCCATTGTCGACTCCTTGACCCGGATGCGTCTTCGTTGTGGGAATCTAGCTTTGTCCCGAACTCATTGCAACAGTTTTCTTGCGGCATCAGTCGGTGCCGAATCGGGCATGGTCATCAAGGACTGCATTCGGGTGATATGATTTGGGAGCATTCCCCTTGACAGTAACCAGGAAGCGCTCCCGGAGGGAGTTAGACCGGAAGCCTTTTACGACCTCCTAACAGCATTCCGCCAGGCTTATCCGAACAATAGCCCTGAAATCGTTTCTGCGAACGATGTCTCCTGCCGGCGCCTGCACAAATCTTGAGGGTGGCTCCCCTGGTCCTCACTCAGGCAATCTATCAACTTACCTCTAACGGTTTGGTGCGACGGAATCAAGAGAAATCTTATTCCTTCAATCAAGGCCACACCGCGTCGCGGGGCTGGGCCTTCATCCCCACCTGCTTCAATCGCCTGCTC
>JARRRG010000104.1:0-8102 GCA_037380965.1 Deltaproteobacteria bacterium | reverse complement strand
AGCTTCGGAAACAAGTCAATAGGCATAAAAAAGATAATCAGCGTTTTCACAATATTTCCTCGTCCTTTTGAAGACTCATTACACCGGTGCGTGTTTGATGCTGGGGGAGGTCCGGATGTTGAGGATGAAGAGTTCAAGATTCTGGTTCACGCAAGCCCGGCGTGACCATCCCCCGGATTATGTACCACTTGTTAACTCAGAGGTATAGTACTTTGACCTCCTGGGATAGGGGTCATGTAACTCCCGATGATGACGAGTTCGTACGCCTTGAATCAGAGGCCGGGACCGCTCGCCGGTGAGGTGTGCAAATGTGGAAAAAGCCCACATACGATGCCGCCTACAGCGGAGGACGGGGCCGCGAGCAATTGCCATACGGCATCGTGGAGAGCCTCTAGCGGAATCGGCGTCGAAGAGTCTTCAGGGCCTTTTCATGGGTGCCTCCTCACAACTCATCCCGAAAAAACCAGTCGCTTACCTAGGCTCCGCGGATGATCTCCATGATGGGCGCACCGTGTCGTATCAAAAATCGAACACGGTGGCTCCACACATAGTACTTTCCAATGTAAAACATCATAAAACATAAATAACCTGTTGTCTTTTCATTAAAAACATCGTATCTGAGGGGCGGGGACAGCTGCGTCTGTCGCAGGGGGCGATCCCCCGGCACAAGGGGGTGCCGGAATCGATGACCGGCCCGACGTCCGCGGCAATCGGATTTCATTGTCGAGCCGCTCGGGCAGCCGGTGCCTGAAGCTCACGTCTCTCGCTGTGCTGCTTTTTTATACTCCGGCCACGCCATTTTCAGTGGTGTGGCGCTCAAGAAGGGACCATGTCACTCGCAGAGAAGTACCATCTCGGACTAACCGGCAAGATCGTAGAAGCGTCACTCCTTTCAAAGCTTCCTGTCATCTTCATCATCTTATCGCTCCTTTGTGGAGCCACGGCGCTTGTCTTTACCCCGCGGGAAGAGGATCCCCAGATCGTGGTGCCTATGATTGACGTGATTATCGATTTCCCGGGAGCTTCCGCGAAGGAGGTGGAGAATCTCGTCACGATCAACCTCTAGCGCAGACTCTGTGAAATCGATGGTGTGGAATACATCTACTCGCTCTCACGAGAAGGGAGCGCAGTGGTCACGGCCCGGTTCTACGTAGGGCAGGACCGCATCGCCAGCCTGGAAAAGACGCAAAGCAAGATCATGTCCTATATCGACAAAGTGCCTCCAGGCGTCAAAGGATGGATCGTCAAGCCTCGCGAGATCAACGATGTCCCGATTGTGACCCTCACACTCTATAGTCCGAACTACTCGGATTACCAACTCAAGCGAGTGGCTCAAGAGATCATCCACCGAGTCCAAAGCATACCGGAAGCGGGCAGGGCGTACATCGTGGGCGGCCGCAACCGACAGATCCGAGCTCTCCTGAATCCGGACATGATGGCAGCCCGGCATGTGACCGCCTTGGACATCACGCGAGCGCTCAAGTTGACGGATGTCAATCTCCGTGCAGGTTCCATGGACGTGAACAACCGTAACATACTCGTCGATGCGGGGCCGTTTATCAAGTCGGTGCAGCAAGTGAAGGACCTCGTCGTCGGGGTGTTCCAAGGGAATACCGTCCATTTGTCGGATGTGGCTCAGGTCATCGACGGACCAGAGGTGGTCCAGTCTTACACCCGGCTGACGTTCGGTCCGGCAGCGGCAAAGAACGGCTCAGACGGCGGCCACCTTTCAACGCGGCCCGGAACATCGTACCCCCAGGTCACCATAGCCGTCGCAAAAAGGAGGGGATCCAACGCGGTCACCGTGGCCGACGAGATACTCAGGCGGATCGACACGCTCAAAAACGACGTTATCCCGGCCGACATGTATGTCCTGGTAACGAGAAATTATGGCAAGACGGCCAACGACAAGGTGAATGAGCTCGTTCAACACCTCGGAATAGCCGTGGTCAGTATCGTCGCCCTGCTGACCCTCGCTCTCGGCTGGCGAGAAGCCGCCATAGTGGCACTGGCCGTGCCCATTACCCTGGCCGTGACCCTGCTGGCCAACATGCTCGTGGGCTATTCGATCAACCGCGTGACCCTGTTTGCGCTGATACTCTCGCTCGGACTTTTGGTGGACGATCCCATAGTGGATGTGGAGAACATTCACCGGCACTTCCGTCTTCGGACCCATCCTCCAATGGATGCAACTCTTCTCGCGGTGGACGAAGTCATGCCGCCCACGATAATGGCCACGTTGGCCGTGATTGTTTCATTTCTCCCGCTGTTCTTCATAACGGGAATGATGGGTCCGTACATGCGGCCGTTGGCGTTCAATGTTCCGGTTGCTGTCTCCATTTCCCTGATTGTGGCGTTCACCATTACTCCGTGGCTCACGTATCGTGCACTGAAAGGGACACGGGAGAAACCCGGAGAGACATACGATTTCAAATCCGGATCGGTTTACAAACGGTACAAACGGATAATAACTCCGTTCCTCGAAAGCAGAAAGAAGAGCTTTGCATTCCTTGGCGGGATTGTGCTCGCGCTGTTCGGATGCTTCGCCCTCCTCTTGCTCAATGCCATTCCCCTGAAGATGCTCCCCTTCGACAACAAGAATGACTTCCTGATCGTATTGCGTACGCCGGAAGGGACCACTCTGGAGACGACCTATGCCTGCGCGGCAGACCTCGCGACGTATCTCGCCACCGTGAATGAGGTCACGAATGTTGAGTCGTACGTGGGCATACCCGCGCCCATCGACTTCAATGGACTGGTGAGGCACTACTACCTGCTCACAGGCGATAACCAGGCTCAACTCAGGGTCAATCTGGTGGACAAGAAAAAGCGGGCGTCCCAGAGCCACGCGGTGGCGCTCAGAGTCAGGCCCGATGTCGTCAAAATTGCTCATTCCCACCAAGCCATTGTCAAAATTGTAGAAGTCCCGCCCGGACCACCGGTGCTCTCCACCGTGGTGGCGGAGGTCTATCCTCCTCCCGACGTCCCTTATGCCGGTCTCATCAAACAGGCGCAAAAAGTGAAGAAGATGATGCAAAACACCTATCTTGTGGTGGATGTGGACGATTCCGTGGAGGCGCCGCAGACGAGACTGCTCTTTGCAGTCGATCGGGAGAAAGCGGGGCTGGCAGGAGTGACCGAAGCTAACATTGCGAATTCCGCAAAGATTCTTCTTGGCGGGGAATCGCCTGCCACCGTACACACCGACAGCGAGCGGACCCCGCTGGAAATCAATATTCGTCTCCCCAGGTCCATGAGATCCCGTTTGGAAGACATGGGGCCGATACGGCTCAAATCTTCACATGGCACCCTGGTTCCTTTCAATGAGCTGGGACGAATAGAACACCGGGTCATCGAACAGACGATCTACAGAAAGGATCTGGATCGGGTTTTGTTCGTTACCGCGGACATGGCCGGTCGCAGCCCGGTGAATGCAATATTCGACCTGATGGCGACCCTCAAGAAGCACCCTCTACCGCAGGGCTTCAAAGTAAACCTGGCCGGCGAAGGCGAATGGAAGATCACCCTCGACGTGTTTCGAGATCTTGCACTCGGATTCGTGGCCGCGCTCGTCCTCATTTACATTTTGCTCGTTCAGCAGACGCAATCGTTCGTCATCCCTATGGTGATCATGGCTGCGATCCCGCTGACCTTGATTGGAATCGCACCTGGATTTGCACTCTTGAACGTGCTGGCGACCCACAACGTGGGTCATTATCCAAATCCGATCTTTTTCACTGCCACCGCCATGATCGGCATGATAGCCCTCGCGGGTATCGTGGTGAGAAATTCCATCCTTCTCATTGACTTCATTCATGTGCGAATCCGAGCCGGAAAGCCGTTGAAGGAGGCAATTGTCGAGTCCGGCGCGGTCAGGCTCCGGCCGATAGTTCTCACCGCAGGTGCTGCGGTATTCGGTTCCTGGATCATTACGCTGGATCCGGTCTTTTCCGGATTGGCGTGGTCATTCATCTTCGGGATCTTCGCCTCCACGGCGTTTACGCTCCTTGTCATCCCGATCATTTATTATCTCATCTACGGTCGCAAGGAGCAGGCGCAGCCGTAAGTCAGCCAAAGGCCGGGAGCGGAGATATTATTCCGCACGTCCTCAGTTCAGCTCGGGACAGAAACTTGACAATGCTTCAGCTCCGCCGCAAAGAAGAAAGAGAGACAAGAGCCGGGGGGGAAGCGTCATCATCTGAGGTGCCGGGCTTCTCTTTTTCTTTCGAGGCGTTGGTGGCTGGCTGACATTGGTGTCGAGGGGGCGCGCATGAACAAAAAGAAACTGGCTATGGCAGCAGGCTTGCTGGGAGGGCTGATCGTGCTGATCGTGTGGATACAAGGCGGATTCCTGTCGAAAATTGAGCCGGGCACGATTGCTCTCTTGAAAGGCCGGCTGTCAGGCGTACGAACGGTGCCGGTCAAGATGATGCGCGAGATGGGGAACGTCACCGTCTCGGGCACGGTGGAGGCGCGTCGAGCAGCAGATATTTCGTCACGCATCTCCGGTTATATCTTGGCTCTGAAGGTTCACGAGGGTGATCATGTGAAGAAAGGAGAAGAACTGCTCCGGATCGACACCAGGGCCCTCAAAGAACAAGCAGACCGTGCACAAGCAGCTCTCGACAAGGCATTGGCGGACGTCGCCAATGCGCAGCGGAACTATCACCGGTACAAAGCTTTGCTTCAAGAGAGTGCCATTTCAGTACAGGCGTTCGACGACATCCAGACCAGTTACGAAGTGGCAAAGGCTGCTGTTGAACAGAATCGGGCGGCCGTGGAGCAAGCCCGAACGCAACTGCGGTACGGAACCGTACGATCCCCTTTCAATGGAATTGTCTCCAAGAGGGTGGCGAACATAGGAGACCTGGCCGAACCGGGCCGGACACTGTTGAGCGTGTACAAGCCCGACACCCTGGAGCTCGTGGCCGCACCGGCGGAGCGATACTCCCCGTATCTGAACCCGGGTACCCGGGTTGTCGTGGACGTTCCGTCACTTCACCTGAAGCAAACCTCCTTCATAAGGGAAGTCGTCCCTCAAAGAAACCCGGAGGCCAGAACCATCACGGTCAAGGCACCTCTCCCGCACGCCAAGGATCTGATGCCCGGGACCTACGGCACACTCACGTTCGCCACGCGACACTCGGAGGCGCTGGTTATCCCCGCCAAAGCGGTCGTGACCACAGGACAATTGAAAAACGTCAAGGTGCTCAAGAACGGTATGGTGGAAGCACGGTACGTCAAGATCGGCCGTCATCTGGGAAAGAATGAAGTGGAAGTCCTCTCGGGGCTCAAGCTGGGTGAGAAGGTCGTGATCGAATAAACCCATGGTTCTGTGAAACCATCACGCTTTTCATTGCAAGAGGCCTCGGAAAACGGAACATCCTGCCAAGAGCGACGCGGACTTCGCCTCCACTTTACTCCTGACAGGGCTGGCGCGTATGCCTCGTGAGCCGAGGGGCGATAGTTCGATGAGCCTGCAATCATGTCGTCTGACCAGGCCGGTGATACGGCGATACCCGTAACGCCCATACCGTTTGGCAAGCTCAACGATCTTGTGTCGAAGCCTCTCTTCGGCGTCCCTCTTCCCGGGGACGAACCGTTGGGTCGAGCTCGCCTGCTCGATTACCGGCAGGCACGCCTCTCTGAAACTCACAGCTCCATCTTCACATGGAAAACGCATCTTCTGCGGGTCAGATGGGCGTGCTCACACATGCCTATGTGTGCTCATGTCTATACGGACATTCTGGAATCAGCGAACCCTTTTCCGTTATGCGGCTCCTCATCCACTTTCCGCCACTGCACCGACCTCCTTTACCCGAAAAGACGCGAATTCGAAGATCAGAAATCTCCTTGTATTTGCCTGGCACCTCGTATCTGAGCAGGAGTCGGAGCGGAGAGCTTGTGGTTGCCGTTGACGGCAGAGCCTCATGCGCTGTACGCTCGGCTTCTGGAAGCAGAGCCGCGGTTCATTGTTGAGGCACACGAAAGACAAGGGATTGATGATCACTCAATCTGACGAAGACCTGATTCAAGCTTTGGGAAACGGAGATGAGGCCGCCTTGCGGACTCTGGTGGATCGGCACACGTTGTCGATCTACAGGTTTTCCGTGCGGTATACGTCTGATGAGTCCCTCGCTCAGGACATCTGTCAGGAGGTATTTCTGAAAGTCTATCGGTACGCTCGGCGCTATAAGCCGGGACTGCCGTTCAAGACATGGCTGTTCACGATAGTTCGCAACACGAGAATAGACGTGGCGAGGTCCTACTCGTACCGCAAGACCCATTCCTTGGACGGGACGGATCAAACCGATCTTCCTGAAGCGGCAAAGCAGGCGATCTCTCATGGGACTCCGACCCCGGAAGAAGACTATGCAGGCAAGGAGAGAGCACAAATGCTTGAAGAGGCTGTCGGAACTCTTTTCGAACCCCATCCGTATAAGAAATAGGAGATGAAGATGAGCTGTCGAAAGTGGGAAATCCAAATCCTCAGGTGGCATGAAGGAGCGCTGGACCAGAGAGCCGAGGCCCGTCTCTTGCAGCATCTTGGAATCTGCGTCCATTGCCGAACGCTGGCTGAGGAATTTTCAGAGATAGACAGCCTATTCTCGAAATCCGCAGAGCCTTCCCTGCCTCCTCTCCTCAAAGAGAGAATCATAAGCACCGTGTCGGAGACGATGAGACAAGAAACCATGAAGGGCACCTTTTCGCACTTCTTCGGTTTCCTTGCTTCAATGAGACCAGCGGTTGCCGTGGCCGTGTTGGTGTTGGGTATCGGGCTCGGGATCGCAACCGGCTGGGATTTGGCCCAGTCAATGAACAGACCTGTCGCGGGTTCGTCGTACGATCTGCTTTCTTTGGCCGGGCTGGGAGGTGAAGGAAGTGGTTCCTCCCTGGAATTCATTTGGACGGACAGGAATGGGAGGGATGGCCAATGAGAAGGAAATGGCTGGTCTATGTGCTCACCTTTTCGCTGGCCCTTAACGGAGCTACTGCCGTCGCCTTTATCTTAGTCTGGTGGAAAAGTGAGACGCTGGCAGCCGTATCTCTCGGACAATAAACCATCAGGGGCTTTCTCAAAGAAGATCTGAGACTTACCAATGAGCAATCACATCGAATTTTGGGCCAGATTGACCGGAGTAAACAGGAAGCTGCCGAGTTAAGAGGCTTGATGGGTGCGAAACGAGCGGAAATGATAAGCCTTATTTGCTCCGCTCCCATAAACAAAGATGCGGTGGAAGCCAAGATGCAGGAGATCAACCGTGTTCAGGCGAAAATAAGGGCGGCTGCCATCAAGACAGTCATCACAATTCTTGAGTCCCTGCCTCCCGAATCCAGAGACAAATTCCGGGCATATCTCCAGGCACGGGGGCGAGCGTGTGACGGCTGCGTGCCAATGAATCCTCGAGGTGGAAAGGCCATCCCGGGTCGTTGAAAAATCGGTCAGCTGCGAGCCAGGGAGCGGAATACCGTCCGGAAAAAAGACCGAACTATGGTCATCGCATAATCTTGCCCGGCAGTAGGGCCACCACTATTGTTCAAGAGTGCTACCCGCGGCATTCTCTGCTCTATTGCAGGCCTGCGGTTTATGATGACCCTCCGGTTTGATCTGACCGTCTCATCGGATTCGCCTCATCCGGCCTTCAAGGCTGGGGCCTTCGTCACCATCTTTTCGAGCCGCATGCCTTCGGGCTGGTTCTGATAGAAACAGCGATTTCAGCGGGAGCTTTTTCGGAATGTTTTCAGAAGGAAGTCAACTGTGTGGATAGTCAAACTGGCGTTGAGCCGGCCCTACACCTTCGTGGTTGGGGCGCTCGTTCTTTTGTTGCTGACACCGCTCGTGCTGCTTCGCACGCCGACGGACATCTTCCCGGAGATCAACATCCCGGTCGTGAGTGTGGTCTGGTGGTATAACGGTCTGAGCGCTCGAGAAATGGAGGAGCGGATCGTTTACAACCATGAGCGCATGATCAGCACGCTGGTCAATGACATCGAGCACATCGAGTCCACCTCGTACAAGAGTGCAGGGGTGATCAAGGTGTTCCTCCAGCCCGATGCCTCGGTGGACGCCGGGGTAGCACAGATCACCGCCAGCGGGCAAA